>NZ_DF968250.1:0-40676 GCF_001270025.1 Streptomyces azureus
GCCGGGGCCGGGGGCGCTGCCGGTGCGGGAGCCCGGGCGGGTTCCGAGGTGCCGGGGACGCCGAACGCGGGCGGCGCGAAGCCCGGGGCGGCGCTGGCCTGCGGCTGCTGCGCGGCGGGCGCGGGCGTCTCCTGCTCGGCCACCTCGCCGCCGAAGTTCTGCAGCAGCGCGTCGAGACCACCGTCGAAGCCCTGTCCGACCGCGGCGAACCGCCAGACGTCCTTCAGGTAGAAGTCTCCGAGCATCACGGCCCGTTCGGTGGAGAACTCCACGCCACTGAAGGGGTAGCGGGCCACTTCCTCACCGCCGGCGACGATACGGATGTAGCCGGGGGCGATCTGCGACATTTGCCCGGCGCCGTCGATCGTCGCCGTGAAGGACAGCTTCTGGATCTGCGGCGGGATCCGGTCGAGCGTCACCCGGAAGGACTCCGTGTCGCCCGCCTGGGCGCCCAGGAGCTGAATGGCCTCCTCGGGGGACTTCGGCTGGTTGTAGAAGACGAAGTACCGGTCGTCCGAGAGCCGTTCGTCGGCGTCGAGGCCGAAGCAGCTGATGTCGAAGCTCAGCCCCGGGCCGGAGATCTGCACGCCTACGTACAGATCCGTGCCCGCGGTGAGGTCACTGATCCTGGCCTTGTGGCCGCGTTGGAATTCCCTGGCCATGCGTAACGACCGTCCCCCATCCAGAACGTGATTGCGTCGCGCCAGGCTAACGGCAAAGTCGGACAGGGGACGCAGTCGGTACAGACCCGGTACAGAACCCGTGCCCGGCCGTATTCGCTGCTCTCTTGCGGAAAGCGGTCACTTACCCCGGCGCTCACCGTGGCCGCTCGTCCCGGGCGCTCAGCCAGGCCGCGGGATGCTCAACCCTCTGCACGCTCAGCCCGCAGGATGTTCACTCCGCGCACCGGGCACATGAGGCAGACGTTCGGCCGCGACCACGCCTTCGAGGTAGCCCCGGGCTCGCTCCGTCCGCGGATAGGCCTCCAGCAGCGCCCAGAAGCGGGGGCCGTGTCCGGGTACGAGCAGATGGGCGAGTTCGTGGACGAGGACGTAGTCGACGACGTACTCGGGCATGCCCTGGAGGCGGTGCGACAGGCGGATGCTGCCCTCGGACGGGGTGCAGGATCCCCAGCGCGTGTTCTGGTTGGTCACCCAGCGCACCGAAGCGGGCCGGGCCCGCCCGTCGAAGTACTGGTCCGAGAGGCGCCGGGCCAGCTCGGCCAGCTCGGCGTCGCCGAGGGCCCGCTTGCTCTCCTGGGCGGCCAGCTTGTCGAGCATGACGTTCACCCAGCGCTGCTCCTCCGCCTCGGACATCCGGGCGGGGATGAGCACAACGGTGCGATCGCCCTCGCGGTACGCGGAGACCGTTCTGCGTCGGCGGGCGCTCCTGCGGACCTCGATCGCGCTCGCCCCCGAGCCGCTCGGCGGCTGGCTCGTCGTGCTGCGCTGTGGCTTTCCGGCGCGGTGCAGTGGGTCGGCGGGCACGCCGCGACGTTACCCGCTGCACCCGGGGAAGTCCCGGCTCCGAGACGGTTCGATGCCCGTACCCTCGCACCTCCCGCCGGATTTATACGACGAATACCCGCACCTGTGGACAACTTTCGGCAGCCGGCGACGCGTTTGGGCATGCTGGCTCTTGCGGCGAAGCGACGGACAGGCCCGGCCCGGGACCATGTCGGCCTGTGACCGGGTTCGGCGTACAGCCGGTTCGGCGTACGGCCGGTTTGGCGTGCGGCCGGTTCTGGCGCACGGCCCGTTTCAGGACTGCCGTCACGCTGACCGGCATAAGGGGACGATCTATGACCTACGGGGGGCCTGTCATGCATCCGATGGTGAAACCCGCGCTCAGGCGCGGCTGGCGCGACCTCAACACCGTGCAGTTCGGGATGACACCGGCGCATGCGATGACGCTCGGCCCGATGGACCTGGCGACGGGCAGTTTCCTCGATCTGCTGAACGGCACGCGAGGGCTGGAGCTGCTGCGCGAGGAGGGACGCCGGCTGGATCTGCCCGACGGCCATGTCGACGGGCTGGTGCGGCGGCTCGCCCGGGCCGGGCTCCTCGACGACGCACGGGGCGGCGGGCCGGGCGCCGACGCCCTGCGAGAGAAGAAGGAGGTCCTCGACCGGCTGCGCCCCGACCTTGCTTCCCTGTCGCTGACCACCTCGGAACCGGGCGACGCGATGCGGCAACTGGCCGCCCGGCGCTCGCAGCGCGTGCAGGTGCAGGGCGCGGGCCGGGTGGGTACCGTGCTGGCGTCGCTGCTGTCGGGGGCGGGTGTGGGCGAGGTCGACGTGCGCGACGGCGGCCGGGTGGAACCGTGGGACGTCGCTCCGGGCGGGCTGCCCGCGGAGGCCGTCGGCGACCGCAGGGACGAGTCGGCCCGCCGGGCCGTGCGCCGGGCGGCCCCGGACCGGCCGCCGCGCCGCACGGCGGCCAAGGCATCCCCGGAGGAAGGCGACCCGGGCTTCGCGCTGGTGATCCTCGCCCCACGCGACGATGTTGCCGTGCACGCGCCCGACCCCTCGGCCGCCGAGCCCCTGATGTCCTCCGGGACGCCCCATCTGTACGCCGGGGTCGTGGAGGGAACCGGGGTGGTCGGCCCGCTCGTCCTGCCCGGGGACACTGGCTGCGCGGGATGTCTGCACGAGAGCCGCACCGACCGGGATCCGACCTGGCCGCGCCTGGTCGCCCAGTGGCGCTCCGGCCGACAGCGGCAGGTGCGGCCCTGTGACCTGACGCTGGCCACTACCGTGGCCGGACTGGCCGCCGCCCACGCGCTCGCCTTCCTGGACGGCCGGGTTCCGTCGAGCGCCGGGGCACGCTGGGAGGTCTCCGTGCCCGGTCTCCACTGGCATGCGCGGCCGGTCTGGGCGCATCCGGCATGCCCGTGCGGGGCGGTGGAGAGAGGAAAAGGGGAGCACCCCTCGGAGGATGGGGAGTCACACGAGACAATGGCGGTGCAACGGCCGTCGGCGCAGTGCCGTGAGGCATCGGCGAAGCGGCCGGCTGGGACTTGGAGGGCGCATGTCTGATCTTCCCCGGAAGGCGGTCACCCGGACCGCCAAGCTCGCCGCGCTCCCGCTCGGCATCGCCGGACGGGCGACCTGGGGATTCGGCAAGCGGATCGTCGGCGAGTCCGCGGAGCTCGTCGGCCGCGAACTCCAACAGCGCACTGCGGACCAGCTGTTCAAGGTGCTCGGCGAGCTCAAGGGCGGCGCGATGAAGTTCGGCCAGGCCCTGTCCGTCTTCGAGTCGGCGCTGCCCGAGGAGGTGGCCGGCCCCTACCGGGCCGCGCTGACCAAGCTCCAGGAGGCGGCGCCGCCGATGCCGACGCGCACCGTGCACGCGGTGCTCGAGGAGCGTCTCGGCGAGGACTGGCACGAGTTGTTCCTGGAGTTCGAGGACAAGCCCGCCGCGGCTGCCTCGATCGGCCAGGTGCACCGAGGGGTGTGGCATGACGGCCGCGAGGTGGCGGTCAAGGTCCAGTACCCGGGCGCCGGCGAGGCCCTGCTGTCCGATCTGAACCAGCTGAGCCGCTTCTCCCGCCTGCTCGGCCCGCTGATCCCCGGCATGGACATCAAGCCGCTGATCACGGAACTGAAGGACCGCGTATCCGAGGAGCTGGACTACGGCCTGGAGGCCCAGGCCCAGCAGGCCCACGCCGAGGAGTTCGCGGACGACCCGGACGTGATCGTGCCGCAGGTGGTGCACCAGTCCGACCAGGTCCTGATCACCGAGTGGATCGACGGCATCCCACTGTCGGAGATCATCGCGGACGGCTCCCAGGAGCAGCGCGACCGGGCCGGCCAGCTCCTGGCCCGCTTCCTGTTCTCCGGCCCGGCCCGCACCGGCCTGCTGCACGCCGATCCGCACCCGGGTAACTTCCGGCTGCTGCCCGGCGGCCCCGACGGTGAGGACGACTGGCGCCTGGGCGTCCTTGACTTCGGCACGGTCGACCGTCTCCCGGGCGGTCTGCCGGCCACCATCGGCGAGTCCCTGCGCATGACCCTCGACGGGGAGGCCGAGACGGTCTACGCGCTCCTGTGCGAGGAGGGGTTCGTGAAGGAGACCATAGAGCTGGATCCCGACGCGGTCCTGGACTATTTGCTGCCGATCATCGAACCGGCCGAGGTCGAGGAGTTCACCTTCACGCGCGGCTGGATGCGCAGCCAGGCGGCCCGCATCGCGGACCCGCGCTCCCCCGCCTACCAGCTGGGCAAGCAGCTCAACCTGCCCCCGTCGTACCTGCTGATCCACCGGGTGACGCTGAGCACCATCGGCGTGCTGTGCCAACTGGGGGCGACGGTGCGTTTGCGCGAGGAGTTGGAGGAGTGGCTGCCGGGGTTCGTCCCGGAGGACCCGGCGGACGGCGAGGAGGCGGTGGCGGAGGCATGAGCCTCGGCGGGACCACGGGTGACCGGGTGCCCGCACCTCACCACCAGTCCGAGTCCAGGCGCCCCTCGATCGACCTGAGGTTCTCCCGGGAGCAGCGCTCGCAGAAGCAACGGCGGACGCCGTTCTCCACAGAGCAGGTCCAGGTGAGCGGTGGGGCGTCGGCCAGGGTGCCGGCCGACGTGCCGCAGCGGTCGCACACGAGCGGCCGAGACTCCGCGGCGGAGCCGTCGTCACCGCCTCCGGGAGGACTCGTCACCCGGCGACGATATCGCCCTGCCCGACGGTCCGCGGGGCACAACGCACCGCGGGGGCCGGTCCGTTCGGCACGGACCGGCCCCCGCGGGGGAGAGCTCGGCCTCCCGGGCTCGGGAGGCCATCGCTTCAGGTGAGGTCGGTTACTGCATGACCGCCATGGCGAGCGCCCGGCGGGCACGCCGCGAGGCGCGCTCCGCCCTGCGCTGCATCCGGCGGGCGGACGCCAGGCGCACGGCCGGGCGTTCCCGCTCCGCCTCTTGCAGTCGCTCGTGCATATGCGCACGAGCCATGGCTTCTGGGATGAGTTGCATTTCTCGGGTCCTGTTCTGACGCGAGTCCTTCGCGCCGGTGGTGGTGAAGTCTTGGGTCGCGGAGCCTGCGGGCTCGTAAGTGGACGGCTTCATCGGGGCCTGCTTCTGGGGGTCGTGCGTGAGGGGGCGGTCGATCGTTCCTACGGTGTTCATGCTGTGACCGGGTTCTTGCGCGGGCGGCCACGCGGCCGCTTCCGGGCGACGACGACACCCTGCACGAACAGCTCGCCACCCCAGACGCCCCAGGGCTCACGCCGCTCCTTGGCGCCGGCGAGGCAGGCCTCGACCAGCGGGCAAGTGCGGCAGAGGGACTTGGCGTACTCGACGTCCGCGGGCGACTCGGCGAAGAAGACCTCCGGGTCGTAGGAACGGCACGGGACGGGTACGCCGAGGTTCTCGATGGCGTCGTCGAGCGCGGTGAGCGCGGTGAGCGGGGTCAAGGCGGAGTCCTCCGTGGGGCCGGGCTTGGGGATCGTTTCCGAAGGCGGTACGGACGGTGCGTGCGCTTCGAGTTGCACGGTTCGTCTTCCTCGTCTGGTCGTTCCGGCCTGTTGGCCGGGGCGGCTGGTACCGGGTTCTTTTCTTGTCCCGAAGCTCCTTCGGTCCGTCGTCCCCGGTCGGGGACAAACAGAAGGGCCGCGGATCCCGGATGGGGTTCCGCGGCCCTGAAGGCGCCGGCCTGATCGGCGATCAGGCTGGATCACTCCAGGGTTCTGGCCCACGGAAGGCCCACATCAGGTGGTGCTGCGTCGTCTGCTTCCGGAATCCGGCACCGGTCGCCGTAAAGGCATAGGCCTGCGCCTGTGCCACTACTGCCGCTTCCAGTGCCTTGGTCGGTCGCTCATTGCGCTCACGGACGAGAAGGGCCGCGGGAGCAACGGAGGAGGACGCCGGACGCACGGCACGAATGCCGGACAGACCGGTGCCCATGTTCGAAACGCCGAGCATGCACGCGGAGACGGCCGAGCGATCGGTCATTTTCACGGTGTTGATGGAGCTGGTGTTGATGCTGATCACTGGACTCGCCTCCTCTCGGCGTCTCGGAGGACTGGGTGAACCAGTCCGACGGATATGCAAGTACAACACGGAATCAGGGCCTCCGAGAAGGCCGCTGCTCTCGTGCCTAAGAACCTATGGGGATTGCTGGGGCATGCGCAAACTATTTTTTCGACGAGTTCGTGTCAGTCCTGATCTGTGCCCCCTCCGGCGAACTGGCCTGCGCAGATGGCCAGTACGTCGGTTCCGTAGCGGTTGAGCTTGCGCATCCCCACGCCCGGGATGCGCGCCAGCTCGTGCTCGTCGTCGGGCGCGGTCTCGGCGATGGCCATCAGGGTCCTGTCGGTGAAGACGCAGAAGGCGGGCTGGCCACTGCGTCGCGCCTGGTCGGCACGCCACTCACGCAGCCGCTCGTAGAGGCCCTCGTTCATGTCGGAGGGGCAGTCGTCGCAGCGCATCAGCTTCATCTCGCCCGCGTCGGTCAGCGTGCGGCCGCAGACTCGGCAGCGGGCGGGCGTTCGCTGGACCCGCCTCGGGGCGGAACCCCTGGTTCCGAGGGTTCCGCGCTCGATGCCGCCCGCACCGCCGGCGGCGGTACGGCCCGTGGTGGCCGTCGAACCCGGGCGCAGCCCGTCGAGGAAGCGGCTGGGGCGGCGACTGGGGCGGCCGCCG
The DNA here is from genome assembly GCF_001270025.1 of Streptomyces azureus. Classification (NCBI taxonomy): domain Bacteria; kingdom Bacillati; phylum Actinomycetota; class Actinomycetes; order Kitasatosporales; family Streptomycetaceae; genus Streptomyces; species Streptomyces azureus. The sequence continues at coordinate 6,635 of NZ_DF968250.1, forward strand.
GGGGAACGGGAGAGGGCCCAGGAGACGTGGAGGCGCTCCCGCGCGCGGGTGACGCCGACGTACAGGAGGCGGCGCTCCTCCTCGATCTGTTCGTCGGTCTTGGCATAGGTGATCGGCATCATGCCCTCGGCGACGCCGACCAGGAAGACGACGTCCCACTCCAGGCCCTTGGCCGAGTGCAGTGAGGCGAGGGTGACGCCCTGCACGGTGGGGGCATGCTGGGCGTTCGCCCGTTCGTCGAGTTCGGCGACGAGGTCCGCCAGGGTGGCGCCGGGTTGGGCGGCGGCGAAGTCCTGGGCGAGGTTCACCAGGGCGGCCAGGGACTCCCAGCGTTCTCTCACGGCGCCGGAGCCGGCCGGTGGCTGGGTCGTCCAGCCCTCCCCCGACAGCACGGCGCGCACCTGGGAGGGCAGGTCGACGGCGTCGTCCAGGAGGGAATCGTTGCCGCCGAAGCGGGCCGCGCCGCGCAGGGCGACACCCGCCTTGCGTACCTCGGGGCGGTCGAAGAACCGCTCGGCGCCGCGCAGCTGGTAGGGCACCCCGACGTCGGCGAGGGCCTGCTCGTAGGTCTCGGACTGCGCGTTCGTCCGGAACAGGATGGCGATCTCGGCGGCCGGGACTCCGGAGTCGATGAGCTCGCGGATGCGCCGGGCCGCGCCCTCCGCCTCGGCGGGCTCGTCCGTGTACTCGGAGTAGACCGGCTCGGGCCCCGGGGCTCGCTGGGAGACGAGCTCCAGGCGATGGTCGGCGGCCCGGCCCTTCGCCTGGGCGAGCAGGCCGTTGGCGAGGTGGACGACCTGGGGGGTGGAGCGGTAGTCGCGGACCAGCTTGACGACGGTGGCGCCGGGATGGCGGGTGCGGAAGTCGAGCAGGTGGTCCGGTGTCGCTCCCGTGAAGGAGTAAATCGTCTGGCTGGCGTCGCCGACCACGCACAGGTTGTCCCGGTCGCCCAGCCACAGGTCGAGCAGGCGCTGCTGGAGGGGGCTGACGTCCTGGTACTCGTCGACCACGAAGTGCTGGTACTGGGCGCGGACCTGCTCGGTGATGTCGTGCCGGTCCTGGAGGACGGCCACGGTCAGCAGCAACACGTCCTCGAAGTCGATGACGGCGCGCTCGCGCTTGACGTCCTCGTAGGCGGCGTAGAGCTGGGCGATCTCGGCGGGGTCGCGGGGGGTCTCGCGGCCGGCCTTGGCGGCGGCGGGCGCGTAGTCGGCGGGGACGGTCTGGGTGACCTTGGACCACTCGATCTCGGCGGTGACGTCCCGCAGCTCGCCGCGGTCGAGCCGGATGCGGCAGGCGGCGGCCGCGTCGGCGACGAGTTGGACCTTGCGGTCGACGAGCCGGGGCATGGAGCCGCCGATCGCTTTCGGCCAGAAGTACTGGAGCTGGCGCAGCGCCGCCGAGTGGAACGTGCGCGCCTGGACACCGGCGGCGCCGAGCTGGCGCAGCCGGCCCCGCATCTCCCCGGCGGCGCGGTTGGTGAACGTGACGGCGAGCACGCTGGAGGGGTGCAAGATACCGGCGCGCACTCCGTAGGCGATGCGGTGGGTGATCGCCCGGGTCTTGCCCGTGCCGGCGCCCGCCAGGACGCACACCGGACCGTGCAGGGCCGTGGCCACCTCGCGCTGCTCGGGGTCGAGTCCCTCGAGCACCGCGTCGGCGGAGTCCGGTACCTGCGGGAACAGGGTGGAGTGCGTTGCTGCTGTCACACAGCCATGCTGCCAGGTCCCGCGAGACGGCTGTGCCGGTTGTCCACAGGCAGGCACCGATAGTCGTACCAATGCGGCAGGCGCCACGTCCGGCAGGGTGCCGGCTCCGGGAATGGTTGCCCTTTCACGGACGTTCCACCACTGCGACCACCCGTCCCCGAGCCACCGAAGGAGCACGAGAGACATGCCGGGCACTGTGACGATGTACAGCACCACGTGGTGCGGCTACTGCCGTCGGCTGAAGAGCCAGATGGACCGCGAGGGCATCGCGTACACCGAGATCAACATCGAGCAGGACCCGGAGTCCGCCGCGTTCGTGGAGAAGGCGAATGGCGGAAACCAGACGGTGCCCACCGTTCTGTTCCCGGACGGCTCCACCCTCACCAACCCGTCGCTGGCTCAGGTGAAGCAGAAGATCGGCTGAAGCAGCAGGTCTACTGAAGCAAGATCGGCGCCTGGTCGCCGGGGTTGTGCCGAGAAGGCGGTTCCTGAGGCGGCTCAGGGGCCGTCTTCTCGTGGTTGGCCCGATGGTTTGTCCCACACCACGACGTAGCGCCACAGCAGTGTGCGGCGGAAGTCGCAGCCGGGCAGCAGCCGGTGGACCGCCTGCCGGATCTGTCCCCAGGACATGTGCACGTCTTCCACGGGCATCCCGGCCGGGCCCCGCTTGCCGCCGTGCCGACGGGCGTACCACTGGCTCGCCGGCACGCCGCACGCGCTGATGACCCAGTCCAGGACCGTCCGGTTGGCGGCCATGCCGACGATCACCAGACGGCCGCCGGGCGCGGTGAGCCGGGCGAGGCGGGTGACCGCCTCCTCGAACGGCGCGTGGTGCACCACGGCGACCGCGCTGACGAAGTCGTACGCACCCTCGGGGAGGGATCCGTCGGCGAGGAAGTCCGCCTCCAGGTATGTGACGTTGCCGGGCACGCGCGCGTGCCCGCGAGCGAGCTTGATCATCTCCGGCGAGCGGTCCACGCCCGTGACGGATGCGGCCCGCGCCGCGAGCTTGCGGGTGAGCAGGCCGTCGCCGCAGCCCGCGTCCAGGGCCTTGCCGCAGCCGTCCGGGACAGCGTCGAGCACCTCGGGGTGGTGGTGGACGTTGTGGTTCCAGTACGGGTCGGACACGCGGGCGGCTCCCCGTCAGGCGGCGCTTCTCGTCGGGAGCGGCTTGCCGTACCAGAGCTCGATCAGGCGGGCCGCGATCGAGATGCCGTACGGCGGGAGCACCTCGCCCGACTCGAAGGCGGCGCGCAGTTCGTCGCGGGAGAACCAGCGGGCCTCGTGGATCTCGTCGCCGTCGACGTCGATCTCGGTCGAGGTGGCGCGGGCCAGGAAGCCCAGCATGAGGCTGGACGGGAAGGGCCAGGGCTGGCTGGCGACGTACTCGACCTGGCCGACGGTGATGCCGACCTCCTCGTGGACCTCGCGGCGCACCGCCTGCTCGATGGACTCGCCGGGCTCGACGAAACCGGCGAGCGTCGAGAAGCGGCCCTCGGGCCAGTGCACCTGGCGGCCGAGCAGGATGCGGTCGTCCTCATCGGTCACGGCCATGATCACGGCGGGGTCCGTACGCGGGTAGTGCTCCGCGCCGCAGGCCTGGCAACGGCGGATGTGACCGGCCGCGGCGATGACGGTTCGCTCGCCGCAGCGCGAGCAGAAACGGTGTGTGCGCTGCCAGTTCTCCAGGCCGACCGCGTGCACCATCAGGCCCACGTCCCGGGCGGACAGGAGCAGGCCCGCCTCACGCAGGCCCGCCGGCCGCGCGGACTGGTCCATGCGCCCGGGCAGGGAGTCCTTCTGGAGGGCGAAGTAGCTGACGCCGTCCTCGTCGATGCCGAGGAAGTAGCGGTGGGCCTCGGTGAGGGGCGCCTCGAAAGAGGGCGTCATGACGAGTTCGGTGCGCCCGTCCGCCGTCTCGTCGATGAGGACCTGGCCGCCGGAGACCACGAAACAGCGCGTGGAGGGGTGGCTCCACGCCGCCGCGAGCCAGGCCTCGTCGAGCCGGTGGTGTGCGGCCCGGTCGATGCCGCTCGGTGCGGTGAGCGAGATGGGTCGGTCGGCGTTCTGGTCGGTCCAGGTGGTCACGGGTGCTTCCAACTCCCCGGTGGAACGGTCGGGTTCGGCGGGCTGATCAGCGGGACGTACGGCGGGAGGCGACCGGATCCGGCAGGGTTCCGCGGTGCTGGGGCGGCTCTTCCAGTGTGCCCCGCGCGCGCTGCCGGTCCGGACGGTACGGGACGCTCAGGGCGCATGGCGCCAGTGCTCGGCGAGGTCGCCCCACAGGTACGCGGTGGTCTCGACGCCCTTGAGGAGCAGGTCGAGTTCGACTTTCTCGTTCGGGGCGTGCCAGCCGTCGGACGGGACGGAGATGCCGAGGAAGAGCACGGGTGCGCCGAGGACGTCCTGGAGGTCCGCAGCGGGTCCGGAGCCTCCCTCGCGCGTGAAGCGGACCGGCTTCCCGAAGGCCCGGCCCATCGCGCGGGCGACCGACTTCAGGGCCGGGTGGTCCAGCGGCGTCAGGCACGGGCGCGTGGCCCCGCTGAACGTGATCTCGCAGCGGATCCCGGCGGGCACCTGCTGCTCGGCCCAGGCGCGGACGGCCTTCTCGACGTGGCCGGGGTCCTGGCCCGCCACCAGCCGGAAGGACAGCTTCACCATGGCGGAGGACGGCACGATGGTCTTGCTGCCGGGGCCCTGGTAGCCGCCGCCGATGCCGTTGACCTCCGCGGTGGGGCGGGCCCAGACGCGCTCCAGGGTGGTGTACCCGGCCTCGCCCTGAGTGGCGTACGACTTGGCCGCGCGCAGCCACTGCCGCTCGTCGAAGGGCAGTTCGGCGAAGAGTTCCCGCTCGCGGTCGGTGAGTTCGACCACGCCGTCGTAGAAGCCGGGAATCGCCACGCGCGCGTGCTCGTCGTGCAGGGCGGCGACGAGGCGGGCGGCGGCGGTCGCCGGGTTGGGCACCGCGCCGCCGAAGGAGCCGGAGTGGATGTCCTGGTCAGGGCCGTGCAGCCGTATCTCGCACTCGGCGAGGCCGCGCATCCCGGTGCACACCGTGGGGGTGTCCTCGGACCACATGCCGGTGTCGGAGACGATCACGGCGTCAACGGCGAGCCGCTCGGCATGCTGCTCTACCAGGGACCGGAAATTCGGCGAGCCGGACTCCTCCTCGCCCTCGATCAGCAGCTTCAGGTGCACCGCCGGGGTGGTGCGGCCAGTGGCGGCGAGGTGGGCGCGGACGCCGAGGGTGTGGAAGAAGACCTGACCCTTGTCGTCGGCCGCCCCGCGCGCGTAGAGGCGGTTTTCGCGGACGACCGGCTCGAAGGGCTCGCTGTCCCAGCCGTCCTCCCGGGCGGCGGGCTGCACGTCGTGGTGGCCGTACACCAGCACCGTGGGGGCCCGCGGGTCGTCACAGGGCCACTCGGCGAAGACGGCGGGCGCGCCCGGGGTCTGCCAGACCTCGGCCGTCGGGAACCCGGTCTTTTCGAGCTTGGCGGCGAGCCAGTCGGCGCTGCGTCGTACGTCGGGCGCGTGGTCCGGCTGGGCCGACACCGACGGGATGCGCAGCCACTCGGCGAGGTCGTCGAGGAAGGCGGCGCGGTGCTGCTCGATGTACGTACGGACGACACTGTCCGGGGTCTGGCTCATGGTCACGAGCCTATCGGCCCGCAGTGATGTCATCGGAGTGCGGTTCCTCACCGGACGGCTCCCCGAGCAGCAGCCGCTCCAGCGCGGCCCGGTCCGGCAGGTCGTCCGGCCGTACGACCTCGCCGCTGCGCACGTACAGGAACGCGGCCGTGACCGACTCCAGCGGCACGCCCTGCTGCTCCGCCCAGGCGAGGCGGTAGACGGCCAGCTGGAGCGGGTCGGCGGTGCGGGTGCGGTTCGTCTTCCAGTCGACGATCTCGTACGTCGTCTCCCGACCGTCGCCCTCCTTGTAGACGGCGTCGATACGGCCCCGTACGACGCGGCCGGCGATCTCGAGCTGGAAGGGGGCCTCCACCCGGTAGGGCGTGCGGTGCGCGTACCCGGTGCGTTCGAAGGCCTCCTTGAGTGCTTCCAGGTCCTGTTCGTCGGCGATCTCGGCGTCGCTGCCGGGCAGTTCCCCGGGCTCCAGGAACGGCAGCGTCAGCGCTTCGAAGCGGGCCTCGACCCAGGCGTGGAAACGGGTGCCGCGGCGTGCGGCGGGCTGCGGCGGGCGGGGCATGGGGCGGGCCAGTTCCTGCGCGAGGCCGTCCGGGTCGGCGGCCAGGCGCAGCAGCTGGGACGCGGTGAGCGAAGCGGGCAGGGGGACATCGGTGACGCTGTCGCGGGCGCGCAGGAGCTCTCCGGTGAGGGCGTCGAGGTCGCGGTCCCAGGAGGCGATGGTGCGGGCTTCCTCGGGGGTGAGGGGCGGGTGGTCCGGGGCCGTGCGGTGGGGGCGCGCAGCGGGGAGTTCCCGTGGGGCCGCCTGGTGCGGGACGGTGGGGCGGTCCGCCGGCCACTCGTCCCCGCCGGTCGGCCACTCGTCCCGGTCCGCCGGGTCTTCCGCGACGGCGTCGCCCTCGAAGGGATCGTCGTCGAACGGGTCCGGTTCGTCGTACGGAGGCTCGTCTTCGGGCGGCGGCGGCCACTGCGGGTCGTCGGTCCCGTCCGGGTCGTGCACGGCCGCGGGGTGCCCGTCCCCGTGGGACGCGAGGTCCTCCAGGTGCGCCAGAACGGTCGCGGCGGCCGCGCGGCGCCGGGCCAGGGCCGTCTCGTCCAGGGGCAGGGGCCACACCTGGTCGGCGGTGGCCTGGTGCAGGGCCGGGTTCTCCTCGTCCTCGGCGGGTTCGTCCGCCCAGGCCTCGATCTCGCCGTACCCGGCCGCGCAGTGGTCATGGAGGGCCTGGAGGAAAGCGGACGGTCCGCGGCGCTTCTTCTGGGTGGGGCCCCACCAGTGGCCGGAGCCCAGGAGCAGGGAGCGGGGGCGGGTGAAGGTGACGTAGCCGAGGCGGAGTTCCTCGGTGTGCTGGTGGTCCTTCATGGCCTCGTGGAAGGCCTTCAGGCCCCTGGCGTCCCAGGACTCCACGTCCGGCAGGGTGTCGGCGTCGCCGCGCAGCCGGTGCGGCAGGACCTTGCCCTGGGAGGTCCACTTCTCGCGGCCCTGGCTGCTGGGGAAGGTGCCCGTGACCAGCCCGGGGACGACCACGACGTCCCACTCCAGGCCCTTGGACTTGTGGGCGGTGAGCACCTTGACGGTGTTCTCGCCGCCGGGGAGGGCGTTGTCGAGGCCCTTCTCGTACTGGGCGGCGGTGCGCAGGAAGCCGAGGAAGGCGAGCAGGGTGGCCTCGCCGTCGCCGGTGGCGAAGGAGGCGGCGACATCCAGGAAGTTGGAGAGGGTCTCGCGGCGGCGGGCGGCCAGGGCGTGCGGGGACGCCGACAGTTCGACCTCCAGCCCGGTGACGGCGAGGACGCGGTGCAGGACGTCCATCAGCGGGTCGGCCAGGGAGCGGCGCAGCTCGCGCAGCTCGGTGGCAAGGCGGGCGAAGCGCACGCGCGCGTCGGGTGAGAAGGGCAGTCCGTCGTCGTCCCCGTGGCCGTCCAGCGGCGTCTCCAGGAACGTGTCGAGGGCGTCCGCGAGCGAGATCACCTCGGAGGGGTCCACTCCCTCGACGGCCTCGGCGAGTCGGCGGTCCGGGTCGTCGCCGCCCTCCACGCGCGCGTGGGACACCAGGAGCCGGGCGCGCCGCCCCAGCAGGGCGAGGTCGCGCGGGCCGATGCGCCAGCGCGGGCCGGTCAGCAGGCGCACCAGGGAGGCGTTGGCGCCGGGGTCCTGGAGGACCTCGCAGACGGCGACGAGGTCGGCGATCTCGGGCAGGTGCAGCAGCCCGGACAGGCCGACCACCTCGACCGGGATGTCCCGGGCCACCAGGGCGCCCTGGATCTCGGCGAAGTCGGTCGCCGTGCGGCACAGGACGGCGATCTCGCCGGGTGCCGTCCCGGTCCGCACGAGGTGGGCGACGGAGTCGGCGGCCCAGTCGATCTCCTCGGCGTGGGTGGGCAGCAGGGCGCAGCGCACCATGCCGTCGCGTTCGGCGCCGGGGGCCGGTCGGAGTGCCTCCACGCCCGCGTGCAGGGCGCGCAGGGGCTCCGCGAGGCCGTTGGCGAGGTCGAGGAGGCGGCCGCCGCTGCGGCGGTTCTCGCTGAGCGCCTGCCGGGTCGCGGGTCGGCCGTCGGCGTGGGGGAAGTGCTCGGGGAAGTCGTCGAGGTTGGCGACGGAGGCGCCGCGCCAGCCGTAGATCGCCTGGCAGGGGTCGCCGACGGCGGTGACCGGGTGGCCGGTGCCTTCGCCGAACAGGCCGGCCAGGAGGACGCGTTGGGCGACCGACGTGTCCTGGTACTCGTCGAGCAGGACCACCCGGAACTCGTCGCGCAGGTCGCGGCCCACTTCGGGGATCCTCGCGAGCCGGGCCGAGAGGGCGATCTGGTCGCCGAAGTCGAGCAGGTCCCGCTCGCGCTTGGCGGCCCGGTAGCGGGTCACCAGGTCGGCCAGTTCGCGGCGGGCGGCGGCCGCCTCGGGGACCTTGCGCAGGTCGGCGTTGGTGAGCTTGGCGCCGCGCAGGGTCAGCAACAGCTCGGCGTCGTACGCGCGCAGTGCTTCCGGACGTACGAGGTGCTCGGCGAGCTCGGCGTCGAGGGCGAGGAGGTCGCCGACCAGGTCCGGGAAGGAACGGGTCAGGGCCGGATAGGCCCCCGGGGCCTCGCGCAGCACGCGCGCGGCGAGCTGGAAACGGGTCGCGTCGGCGAGCAGCCGGGACGTGGGCTCGAGACCGATACGCAGACCGTGGTCGGTGAGCAGGCGGCCCGCGAAGGCGTGGTACGTGGAGATCACCGGCTCGCCCGGCGGATTGTCCGGGTCGATGGCGTCCGGGTCGGTGACGCCGGCCTTGACGAGCGCCTTGCGGACGCGCTCGGCGAGTTCGGCGGCGGCCTTGTTGGTGAAGGTGAGGCCGAGCACCTGCTCCGGTGCGACCTGGCCGGTGCCGACCAGCCACACCACGCGTGCCGCCATCACCGTCGTCTTGCCCGAGCCTGCTCCGGCCACGATCACCTGCGGGGCGGGCGGCGCGGTGATGCAGGCCATCTGCTCAGGGGTGAACGGGATGCCGAGGAGTTCTTTGAGCTGTTCGGGATCGGCGATTCGGGCGGGCACGTCAGAGAGGCTAGCGGCGGCCACTGACAGCGGCGGCCGGATCGCTTTCCGGGGTCGAAGAAGCGCAGGTCAGCACAGGTGGTGCGATAGGTCACTCGACGACGTGGCGGCCCTCCTGCCGCGCGCTGCACGACGCCCGGAACGCGCAGTGCGTGCAGTGCTGGCCGGCGGTCGGTGTGAACCGTTCGTCGAGGACCTTGCCGGCCGCGGTGGCCAGCAGGTCGCCGACCCACTCCCCCTCCAGTGGCTCCTGGGCCTGCACCTTGGGCAGGGTCTCACCGCCGTAGCGCTGGGCGGCGCCCTGGCGCAGATGGACGAGTTCGGCGCCGCCCGGCTCGGGTCGCACACCGTCGAAGAGGTCGTCTACGGCGCCCTCGCGGACAGCCAGCTGGTAGACCGCGAGCTGCGGGTGGCGCTCCACCTCCTTGCCGGTGGGCGCCTGTTTGCCGGTCTTGAAGTCGACCACGTAGGCACGGTTCTCGCCGTCCGCCTCCACGCGGTCCATCTGGCCGCGGATGCGCACCTGGTAGTCGCCGGCTTCGAGAGTGACGTCGAAGTCGTGCTCGCTGGCCACCGGGGTACGCCCGGTGCGGTCCATGACGTGCCACTTCAGGAACCGCTCGAGCGCCACGCGCGCGTTGTCCTTCTCCTGGTCCGACTTCCACGGCGCGTCGAAGGCGAGGGCGTTCCACACGGAGTCGAGCCGTTCCATGAGGACGGAGAGGTCGGCCGGGGTGTGCCCGGAGGCGACCTCGTCGGCGAGGACGTGCACCACGTTGCCGAAGCCCTGGGCGGCGGTCGCGGGCGCGTCGGCCTTCACCTCGCGGCCCAGGAACCATTGCAGGGCGCAGGTGTTGGCGAGCTGGTCGAGGGCGCTGCCGGAGAGCACGACGGGCTGGTCGCGGTCGCGCAGCGGCACCTTGGACTCGGTCGGCTCGAACATGCCCCACCAGCGGTAGGGGTGCGCGGACGGCACCAAGGGGCGGCCGTCCTCGTCGGCGAGGGCGGCGAGCCGGGCGAGGCGGCGGGCGGCTGCCTCCCGGAGGGCGTCGGAGACGCGCGGGTCGACCGTGGTGGCGCGCAGTTCGGCGACGAGTGCCGCCACGTTGAGCGGACGGCGCGGGCGTCCCGTGACGTCCTTGGGTTCGGCACCGAGTTCGGTCAGGAAGCGGGAAGGCTGGTCGCCGTCGTCCGCCGGGGCCTTGACGGCGGTCACGACGAGGCGTTCACGCGCGCGCGTGGCGGCCACGTAGAACAGGCGGCGCTCCTCGGCGAGCAGCGCGCCGGGGGTGAGGGGTTCGGCGAGTCCGTCGCGGCCGATGCGGTCGGCCTCCAGCAGGGAGCCGCGGCGGCGCAGATCCGGCCACAGGCCCTCCTGGACGCCCGCGACGACCACGAGGCGCCATTCCAGGCCCTTGGAGCGGTGCGCGGTCATCAGGCGGACGGCGTCGGGGCGTACGGCACGGCGCGTGAGGGTGTCGGCGGCGATGTCCTCGGCCTCGGTCTCCTCCAGGAAGTTGAGGGCGCCCCGGCCGCCGGTGCGCTCCTCGGCACGGGCCGCGGTCGCGAACAGCGCGCAGACGGCGTCCAGATCGCGGTCCGCGTTGCGCCCGGCCGCGCCGCCCCGGCGGGCGGCCCGCTCCAGCCGCGTGGGCCACGGCGTGCCCTCCCACAGGTCCCACAGCGCCTCCTCGGCCGTACCGCCGCCCGCCAGCCGCTCCCGGGCCTTGCGCAGCAGCGCGCCGAGGCGCTGGGCGCCACGCGCGTACGTGGGGTCGTGCACGGCGAGGCGCTCCGGCTCGGCGAGTGCCTGCGCGAGCAGCACGTCTGAGGGCGGCGGCAGCGGGTTTCCCGCGGCCCGTTCCTCGTCGCGCAGGGCCCGGCCGAGGCGGCGCAGGTCGGCGGCGTCCATGCTCGCGAGCGGGGAGGTGAGGAGGGTGAGGGCGGTCTCGGTGTCGAGCCAGCGGGTGTCCGGCTGCGCGGAAGGGGCGTCCTCGGAGGAGGTGTCCCTCTCGGAGTTCCGAGGCTCGGCAGGTCCCGTCTCAGAAGTCCCCGCCTCGGCCGTGGCCACCGCCCGCAGCGCTGTCAGCAGCGGTGCCACCGCCGGTTCGTGGCGCAGGGGCAGGTCGTCGCCGTCGACGTCCACGGGTACGCCGGCTGCCGTGAGGGCGCGGCGGACCGTCGGGACGGTGCGGGAGCCGGCGCGCACCAGGACTGCCATCTCGCTCCAGGGGACGCCGTCTTCGAGGTGGGCCCTGCGGAGGATGTCGGCGATGTTGTCCAGCTCCGTCCCGGGCGTCGGGTACGTGTACGCCTCGACGCGGCCGCCGTTCCGTACGGGGGCGAGTTCGCGGTGGGCGCGCACCTTCTCTGCGGGCAGGCGGGTCAGCGGCATGCGCTGGGTGAGCAGCCGGGTGGCGGCCAGCAGGGCGGCGCCGGAGCGGCGGGACGTGCGCAGCACCGCGACGGGGGCCGGGCGGCCGTCCGCGCGCGGGAAGGCGTGCGGGAAGTCGAGGATGCCGTTCACGTCCGCCCCGCGGAACGCGTAGATCGACTGGTCGGGGTCCCCGAAAGCGACGAGGGTGCGGCCGCCGTCGGCCAGCGCGTGCAGGAGTCGTACCTGAGCGGGATCGGTGTCCTGGTACTCGTCGACGTAGACGGCGTCGTACCGGGCGGCGAGCCACGCGGCGACCTCGGGCCGGCGGGCGAGGAGCACCGCGCGGTGGACGAGTTCGGCGTAGTCGATCACACCCTGGAGGTCGAGCACGTCGAGGTACTCGGCGAGGAAGGCTGCGGCGGCGCGCCAGTCGGGGCGTCCCGTGCGGCGGGCGAAGGCGTCCAGGGCGTCGGGGCCGAGACCCAGTTCACGGGTGCGGGCGAGGACCGCGCGGACCTCGTCGGCGAAACCACGGGTGGTCAGGCAGGCGCGCAGTTCGTCCGGCCATCGCACGTGGGCGAGGCCCAGCCGCTCCAGGTCCACCTGGCCGGCGAGCAGTTCCCGGACCGAGACGTCCTGCTCGGGGCCGGAGAGCAGCCGCAGCGGCTCCACGAACAGGTCGCTGTCCTGGTGGGCGCGGACCAGGGCGTAACAGAACGAGTGGAAGGTGGTGGCCTGGGGAGCGCGGGCCGCGCCGCACCGCAGGGCCGTGCGGTCGCGCAGCTCGACGGCCGCCCTGCGGCTGAAGGTGAGCACCAGGACGCGCTCGGGATCCTGTCCCCGGGCGATGCGCTCGGCCACGGACTCGACGAGCGTGGTGGTCTTGCCTGTGCCCGGGCCCGCGAGAACGAGCAGCGGGCCGGTGGTGTGGTCAACCACGGACCGCTGCGAGGCGTCCAAAAGAGGGGGGTCCACCCGGGCAGGTGGGGTACGTACCAGTCGGTAAGCGCCACGGCTCCCCCACCGCACGCGGGGGTGCGACAGGCCGCTGGTGGAGGAAGAGGAGCTCACGTGGTTCGCCGGTCCTGGTGGAAGTGCTGGTTGGCGGGCCACCGCGCGTGGCGGGCGGTGACCGCGGGGTGACGGGGACGCGTGCAGCCGACGCTACGCCGACGGATGAGGCGGAAGCAGGGCTTCCCCTTCTTCCCGCCGGTCACTCCTGGCGCCCGTGGCACCCATGTCCCTCATCTCACGAACGTACGTCATGCCGACCGCGTGCCCCGATTCCCCCGTACGGATCACGGGTCACACAGGAGGGCGTCAGATGGCGGAAGCTGTCAGGTGTGACCCTCCGCGCGTTCGCCGCCGTCCCAGCGCGCCCGTCTCATGTCGAGGCGCGGCAGGTGGCCCTCGGCGGCCCGGCTCGCCTCCTTCAGGGGCGTGCCCTCCGCGCGGTAGTAGCCGAGCGCCCGCTGCTCGTGCCCCGGGAGCAGGACGCCGTCCGCGCGGACGACGCGCCACCAAGGAACGGCCCCGCCGTAGAGGGCCATGACCCGGCCGACCTGTCGCGGACCGCCCTCCTCCAGCCACTCGGCGACGTCCCCGTATGTCATGACACGGCCCGGCGGGATCAGTTCGGCGACGTCCAGGACCCGCTCGGCGTACGCGGGCAGCGCTTCCCCGGGCTCCTCACGGGTGTCGTCGTACCCCGCGTGGGCGCCCTGCGCGCCGGCGTCCTCCGGAAGGCTCTCCTCGCTCATCCGCCCCATCCTGCCCCACCCCACCGACAACGGGACGGGTGTGCTCCGGTGCGTTTCCCTCGCCCGGCAGGAGCGCGTCGGGCAGACTGTCCGCCCCCGCATGTGCACCCTGATGCCCCCGTGTGTCGGTGCGGCATGCCACCATCGTGCGGGCGGTGACCGGTGATACGAGACCAAGAAGAGACGATGAAGCAGCAGGGTGCGCACCCCGAGGACACGGAGGGCACCTCCGACACTTCGTCGCGCCCTGGCACTCCGGACGACGGCCCCGAACCGGCCGGTGAGAAGGCCGGGACGGCCGCCGAGAAGTCCGCAGAGAAGGCCCCGACGGCCGCCGAGAAGTCCGCCGAGAAGGCCCCGACGGCAGCCGGGAAGTCCGGCAAGAAGGACCCCTCGGCAGCCGAGGACGAGGACACCGTGCACATCGACGCGGTGGAGGGCGACGAACCGCTGCTCCCCGCGCGCGTGCACCGCCCGTCCGATCTGATGCGGCTCCTGGTGGGCGTGCTCGCCGTCGCGCTGCTGATCGGGATCGCCGCGTTCGCGCACGGCACCACCTCGGGCCTCGAACAGGACATCAACAAGGGCACGGGCCAGGCGCCCGACCTGCTCATCAAGATCGCCGGGCTGGCCTCCAGCATCGCGATCCTGCTGGTGCCGGTCGCCTTCGCCATCGAGCGGCTGATCAAACGGGACGGGCTCAGAATCGCCGACGGCGTGCTCGCGGCCGTCCTCGCCCACGGTGTGACCCTCGCCACCGACCTGTGGGTCGCCCGCGCCGCCCCCGGCTCGATCCAGGAGGCGCTCACCCAGCCCTCCCCCGGCGACATCCACGCACTGACCGACCCCGTGCACGGCTATCTGGCGCCGGTCATCGCGTACATGACGGCCGTCGGCATGTCACGCAGGCCCAGATGGCGCACGGTGCTGTGGGTCGTGCTGCTCCTCGACGCCTTCTCGATGCTCGTCACCGGGTACACGACACCGTTCTCGATCATCCTGACGGTGCTGATCGGCTGGACCGTGGCCTACGGCACGCTCTACGCGGTCGGCTCGCCCAACGTCCGGCCCACCGGGCAGACGCTGATGGCGGGCCTGCGGACCGTCGGCTTCCGCCCGGTCAGCGCGTCCCGCGAGGACACCTCGGACAGCCCGGACACCGGCGACCGGGGCCGCCGCTACTTCGTCACGCTCGAGGACGGCCCGCCGCTGGACGTGACGGTGGTGGACCGGGAGCAGCAGGCCCAGGGCTTCTTCTACCGCGCCTGGCGCAACCTGACCCTGCGCGGCTTCGCCACCCGCAGCAGCCTCCAGTCGCTGCGCCAGGCCCTGGAGCAGGAGGCGCTGCTGGCGTACGCGGCGATCGCGGCGGGCGCCAACGCGCCCAAACTGATCGCCACCTCCGAGCTGGGTCCCGACGCGGTGATACTCGTCTACGAGCACAGCGGCGGCCGCACCCTGGACTCCCTGCCGGACGAGGAGATCACCGACGCCCTGCTGAGCGACACCTGGCACCAGGTGAAGGCTCTTCAGTCCCGGCGCATCGCGCACCGCAGGCTGGTCGGTGACGCGATTCTGGTGGATCGTTCCGGCACGGTGATCCTCACCGACCTGCGCGTAGGCGAGATCGCGGCCGGCGACCTGCTGCTGCGCATGGACACCTCCCAGCTGCTGGTGACCCTCGGCCTCCGGGTGGGCGCGGAGCGGGCGGTCGCCTCGGCGGTGGAGGTCCTCGGCCCCGACGCGGTGGCGGACTGTCTGCCGATGCTCCAGCCGATCGCGCTCAGCCGCTCCACGCGCGCGACGCTGCGCAGACTGGCCCGGGAGCGGGCACAGCGCGAGCGCGAGGCGGTCCTGGAGGCATCCCGCCAGGCCAAGCTGGCGCGTCTGGAGGACACCTCGGACGACGCCGTTCCGGTCCTGGAGAAACCCGACAAGAAGGCCGTACGGGCGGAGCAGCGGGCCGAGAAGCGGGCCATCGACGAGGCCCTGGAGGAGGCGCGCGAGGAAGACCTGCTCACCCAGATCCGGCACGAGGTGCTGCGGATCAGGCCGCAGGCACCGGTCGAGCCGGCCCGGCTGGAGCGGGTGCGGCCGCGCACGCTGATCAGTTTCATGGCCGGCGCGATCGGCGCGTACTTCCTGCTGACACAGCTCACGCACATCGAGTTCGGGCCGCTCATCGCGAACGCCGAGTGGGGCTGGGTCGCCGCGGCCGTGCTGTTCTCGATGGGCAGTTACGTCGCGGCGGCGATGGCTCTGCTGGGGTTCGTGCCCGAGCGGGTGCCGTTCGTGCGGACCGTGGCGGCGCAGGTCGCCGGGTCGTTCGTGAAGATCGTCGCCCCGGCGGCGGTGGGCGGTGTCGCCCTGAACACGCGCTTCCTCCAGCGCGCGGGAGTGCGGCCGGGGCTCGCGGTGGCGAGCGTCGGAGCGTCGCAGTTGTTCGGGCTCGGCTGTCACATCCTGATGCTGCTGGCCTTCGGCTATCTGACCGGCACCGAGAAGACTCCGTCGCTGTCGCCGTCCCGGACGGTCATCGCCGGTCTGCTGACCGTGGCGGTGCTCGTGCTCGTGGTGACCTCGGTGCCGTTCCTGCGGAAGTTCGTCGTCACGCGCGTGAGGTCGCTGTTCGCGGGTGTCGTGCCGCGCATGCTGGACGTGCTCCAGCGGCCGCAGAAGCTGGTCACCGGCATCGGTGGCATGCTGCTGCTGACCGCCTGCTTCGTGATGTGCCTGGACGCGTCGATCCGCGCGTTCGGTGACGAGTCCACGTCGATCAGCCTCGCCAGCGTCGCCGTCGTCTTCCTCGCGGGCAACGCCCTGGGGTCCGCGGCGCCGACCCCGGGCGGTGTGGGCGCGGTCGAGGCGACCCTGACGGTCGGTCTGATCGCCGTCGGTCTGCCGAAGGAGGTCGCGGCACCGGCGGTCCTGCTGTTCCGCCTGCTGACACTGTGGCTGCCCGTGCTGCCGGGCTGGCTGGCCTTCAACCACCTCACTCGCAAGCAAGCCCTCTGACCCGACCAGCCCAGAAGCAGGCCCTACAGCACCAACAGTCCCCCTTACCTCCTACGGCACGCGTCCCGCGCGGACGGCCCCTCGCCGCCGCAGGATGGAACCATGCCAACGCTCCTCCGGCTGCGCGCCGCCGCCCTGACCGTCACCGCCGTGCTGCTGTCCGCCGTGCTGGCCGGCTGCGGTGACGACGGCGCCGAGGACCAGGACCTGACGCAGCAGGAGCTGAGCTGGAAGGACTGCCCGACCCCGTCCGATGCCCAGGGAGGAGGCGCCGCGCCCTCGCCGCTGCCGGACGGTGGCGAGTGGCAGTGCGCCACCATGAAGGCCCCGCTCGACTGGGACGACCCCAAGGGCGACACGATCGGCCTCGAGCTGATCCGGGCCAGGAGCAGCGGCGACGAGGGCGCACGCATCGGCTCGCTGATCTTCAACTTCGGCGGCCCCGGCGGCTCGGGCGTCACCTCGCTGCCCCCCTCCGCAGAGGCCTACGAGACCCTGCGCACCCGCTACGACCTGGTCAGCTTCGACCCGCGCGGGGTCGGCCGCAGTGCCCCGGTGATCTGCCAGAACGACCAGCAGCTCGACGCGTACTTCCAGCAGGACGCGACCCCCGACGACGCCGCCGAGCGCACCGAACTCCTGGACAGCACCAAGGAGTTCAACGACGCCTGCGAGCAGAACTCCAAGAAGATGCTGCCGCACGTGCGCACCACCGACACCGCCCGCGACCTGGACCTGATGCGCCAGGTCCTCGGCGACGACAAGCTGCACTACTTCGGCATCTCCTACGGGACGGAACTCGGCGGCGTCTACGCCCACCTGTTCCCCAAGAAGGTCGGCCGGGCCGTGTTCGACGCCGTCGTCGACCCCACGAAGAACGGCGACCAGGGCTCACTGGCGCAGGCCAAGGGATTCCAGCTCGCGCTCGACAACTTCGCCGAGGACTGCGTGTCGAAGACCGAGGAATGCCCCATCGGCGACAGCGCGCAGGACGTGAAGGACCGTATCGCCACGCTGCTGAAGGACCTCGAGCGCAGGCCGGTCCCTGGCGTCTTCCCGCGCGAACTGACCCAGACCGCGGCGACCGACGGCATCGTGCAGGCGCTGTACTCGCAGGAGCTCTGGGAGTACCTCACCCAGGGCCTGCAGCAGGCGTACGACGGTGACGGCACGATCCTGATGCTGCTGTCCGACTCGAAGAACGGGCGCAGCGAGAACGGCGAGTACGACAACTCCACCGCCGCCCACAGGGCCATCGGCTGCGCCGACGCCAAACCCCGCTACGACGCCGCGTACGTGGAGCGGAAGCTGCCCGAGTTCCGGGCCGCGTCCGCCCTGTTCGGCGACGCCATGGCGTGGGGCATGATCGGCTGCACCGACTGGGCCGTGGCGGGCGCCGCCGACCATCCGGAGGTGAGCGCGCCGGGCTCGGCGCCGATCCTGGTCGTCGGCAACACCGGCGACCCGGCCACCCCGTACGAGGGCGCGCGGAAGATGGTGGACGCGCTGGGCAAGGGCGTCGGTGTCGAGCTGACGTACCGGGGGCAGGGACACGGCGCCTACAGCAGCAAGAACAAGTGCGTGCAGGACGCGGTGAACGGCTACCTGCTGGACGGAAAGGTGCCGCGGGCGGGGACCATCTGCACCTGAGATCAGCCCAGGATCGACAAACGCGCAGGTCAGAAGGTTATCCACAGGCTGCAACGGCCGATGCGAGGATCTGCCTACCATGGCCTGACCGCCATCCGCGACACGTGCGGACGGCCTACGAGGGGGGGATGGCACATGACGCGTTTCGCACGGTGGACCGCTCTGGCGGTCGCCTCGGCACTGCTCGCCGCGGGGTGCAGCGGCGGCTCGTCGGACGACGGCAAGGGCGGCCTCTCCTGGGGCCGCTGCAAGGCCACCGCTGACGGCCCCGCGCCGAGCAGCGACTGGCAGTGCGCGACGCTGAAGGTGCCGCTGGACTGGTCGGATCCGGACGGCGAGACGATCGGGCTGGCGCTGATCCGCGCCAAGGCCCGCGGTGGCGACCGCGTCGGCTCGCTCCTGTTCAACTTCGGCGGCCCCGGCGCCTCGGGCGTGTCCATGATGCCGTCCTATGCCCCGACCGTCTCCCGACTGCGTGAGCGGTACGACCTGGTGAGCTGGGACCCGCGCGGCGTCGGTGCCAGCGAGGGGGTGCGCTGCCGCGGCGACAAAGCGATCCAGGCGGCCGAATCGGTCGACGTCACCCCGGACACGCCCGCCGAGGAGAAGGCGTACTTCCAGGACGCCGCCGACTTCGGCAAGGGCTGCCAGAAGGACGCCGGGAAGCTGATGGCGCACGTGTCGACCGCCGACTCGGCCCGCGACATGGACCGCATCCGGGAAGTCCTCGGCGACAAGAAGATGCACTACTTCGGCATCTCATACGGCACCGAACTGGGCGGCACGTATGCGCACCTGTTCCCCAAGAAGGTGGGGCGGATGACCCTGGACGCGGTCGTCGACCCCGGCGCCGACACGGTGGGGCACGCCAAGAACCAGGCCAGGGGCTTCCAGCGCGCGCTGAACGGCTACCTCGAGTCCACGGGCCAGGACCCGGCGGAGGGCTCGCGGAAGATCGCGGACCTGCTGCGGCGGATCGACGCGCGGCCCCTGCCGACGGCCACGCCCGGGCGGAAGCTGACGCAGACGCTCGCGGCCACCGGCATCATCCTGCCCCTGTACAGCAAGGACAGCTGGCCGACGCTGACCAGCGCCCTCGACGCGGCCGAGCGGGGAGACGGCTCGGAACTGCTGGCCCTCGCCGACGGCTACAACGAGCGCGACCAGTCGGGGCGTTACGGCACGACGACCCACGCGCAACGAGTCATATCGTGCCTGGACGACCGGCAGCGCCCGACCGCGGCGACCACCAAGAAACTGCTGCCGGAGTTCGAGAAGATCTCCCCCGTCTTCGGGACGTTCCTCGGCTGGGACACCGCCGGCTGGTGCCACGACTGGCCGGTGCCCGGGCAGCACGACACCCCGGAGGTGAGCGCCCCCGGTGCGGCACCGGTCCTGGTCGTCGGCAACACCGGCGACCCGGCCACCCCGTACGAGGGTGCCCGGAGGATGGCCGACGAGCTGGGCAAGGGCGTCGGAGTGATGCTCACCTGGCGGGGCGAGGGACATGGCGCGTACGGCAGTGGCAGCGACTGTGTCGACTCCACGGTGGACGCGTATCTGCTGGACGGGACGGTGCCGAAGGACGGCAAAGTCTGCTCATGACGACGGCGGGGGCTCCGGGCACCCGTGGCGCGCGAAGCCCCCGCCGCTCGCGAGGGGAGACCGGACACGGCTCGGTATGCCGGCCCGTCCGGTCAGTACACCGGCTTGTCCGGCTCGATCTGGTTGACCCAGCCGATCACGCCGCCGCCGACGTGGACCGCGTCCGAGAAGCCCGCGGACTTCAGGACCGCCAGGACTTCCGCACTGCGGACACCCGTCTTGCAATGCAGGACGATCTTCTTGTCCTGCGGGAGGCTCTCCAGGGCGGTGCCCATGAGGAACTCGTTCTTCGGGATCAGCCGGGCGCCCGGGATGGAGACGATCTCGTACTCGTTCGGCTCGCGGACGTCGATGATGTCGATGCTCTCGCCGTCGTCGATCCACTCCTTGAGCTGCTTGGGAGTGATCGTGGAGTCGGCGGCCGCCGCCTGGGCCTCCTCGGAGACGACGCCGCAGAAGGCCTCGTAGTCGATGAGCTCGGTGACGGTCGGGTTCTCGCCGCAGACCGCGCAGTTCGGGTCCTTGCGGACCTTGACCTGGCGGTACTGCATCTCCAGGGCGTCGTAGATCATGAGCCGGCCGACCAGCGGCTCGCCGATGCCGGCGAGCAGCTTGATGGCCTCGTTGACCTGGATGGAGCCGATGGACGCGCACAGCACGCCCAGGACGCCGCCCTCGGCGCAGGAGGGGACCATGCCGGGGGGCGGGGGCTCCGGGTACAGGCAGCGGTAGCAGGGACCGTGCTCGGACCAGAAGACGGACG
Source organism: Streptomyces azureus (assembly GCF_001270025.1). Taxonomy (NCBI): domain Bacteria; kingdom Bacillati; phylum Actinomycetota; class Actinomycetes; order Kitasatosporales; family Streptomycetaceae; genus Streptomyces; species Streptomyces azureus. The sequence goes on from NZ_DF968250.1 coordinate 26,688, forward strand.
CCTGACCGTCGAAGCGGTAGATCGAGCCCCACACGTACGGCTTGTTCAGCAGCACGCAGGCGTCGTTGACCAGGTAGCGGGTCGCGAAGTTGTCCGTGCCGTCGACGATCAGGTCGTACTGGCTGAAGATGTCCATCACGTTGTCGGCCTCGAGCCGCTCCTCGTGAAGGACCACGTTCACATACGGGTTGATGCCCTTGACGCTGTCGCGGGCGGACTCCGCCTTGGGGCGGCCGATGTCGGCCTGGCTGTGGATGATCTGACGCTGCAGGTTCGACTCGTCGACCTCGTCGAACTCCACGATGCCGAGGGTGCCGACGCCGGCGGCGGCCAGGTACATCAGCGCCGGCGAGCCCAGGCCGCCGGCGCCCACACACAGCACCTTGGCGTTCTTCAGCCGCTTCTGCCCGTCCATCCCGACGTCGGGGATGATCAGGTGGCGGGAGTACCTGCGGACCTCGTCTACGGTGAGCTCGGAAGCCGGCTCGACCAGGGGTGGCAGCGACACGGGGACTCCGTTGGTCGGTCAATCACTACGGTTGTTCTCCCCGTAACAGTGCCACGCGCTTTTTCATTCCGAGACACCCGTTCCGACCAGCGAGACGATTTCGTCCCAGTAGCCGGGCATGGCCTCCCAGGGGCCGGTGTGGCCGTCCTGGTCCGTGCGGTCGGTGAACCAGATCGTCGCCGCGCCCTGCCAGCGGGCGATGCACAGTGCCTCCGCCAGGTGCGGGCGGGGCACTCCGTGGACGAAGTGGCAGAAGCGCTCGGGCGGATGGTCGGCGGTCCACTCGGCCACCTGCGACCAGCGGTAGTCGCTCCACGGGCCGGAAAAGGTGACCAGCTGATCGGCGAGCTGAGCGTAGCCCGGGTGCGGGTGGATGCCGTGGCCGAGGACGATGTGGGCATCGTCACGGATCACGCGGAGCGTGGCGACGGTGCGGCGCACCTCGGGCAGCCCGACGTGGTCCGCCGGGCAGCGGTCCAGGAGGAAGCCGTCGACCTGGTACCAGTCGACGAACCGGTGGGCGTCGGAGATCAGCTCCCCGAAGTTCCGGGTGCCGTAGCAGGTGTCGAGGTGGCCGAGGACGCGGATGCCCTCGTTGCGCAGGCGGCCGGCCGCCTCCAGGCAGTGCGGGTCGGGGCGGGCGCCGGGTCCGTCGGCCACGTTGAGGACCACCCAGTGCAGCGGGGTGCCGGGGCGGGTGAGTTCGCCCCACTCGGTGGGGGCGAGGAGGGGGTGCGCGTAGCCGGGGACGCCGACGCCGGGGCGGAGTTCCGTGCCGGAGGTGCGGGGTCGTGTGCTGGTCAGATGCGGCATGCCGCCTCCATCCAGATGTCGGCGAGGGACTCCTCCAGGCCGATCCGGGGGCGCCAGCCGAGCCGGTCGCGGGCGGTGCGCACATCGGCCTGCTGCCAGCTGCCGCAGCCGTCCGGGTACGGGTACGCGACCGGGGGCGCTTGGTCCGGGTCGGGTCGGGGGTGGCCGATGGCCGGGCGCAGGGCGCCGGGAGGGCCGTCGAGTTCGTGGAGGGCACCGCCGTATCCGGCCACGCGGGCGAGGACCGCGGCGGCGTCGCGCAGGCGTACGGCGCGACCGGAGCCGATGTTGATGACGCCCTGCGCGGCGGAGAGCGAGGCGGCGTGGACGGCGCGGGCCACGTCCCGGACGTCGACGAAGTCGCGCTGCGCGCCGAGGCCGCCGAGTTTCAGTTCGCCGTCGCCGGACTGCATGGCGCGGCGCATGGCCTCGGCGAGCCGGCCCAGCGGGGAGCCGGCGGGGGTTCCGGGTCCGGCCGGTGAGAAGACGCGCAGCACGACGGCGTCCAGGCCGGAGCCGAGGACCAGTTCCGTGGCGGCGAGTTTGCTGACGCCGTAGGGGCCGCCGGGCCGGGGGACGGCGTCCTCCGCCGTGGAGGAGCCGGGCTGGCTCGGGCCGTACTCGGCGCTGCACCCGATCTGCACCAGTCGGGCACCGCAGCCGCTGCGGCGCAGGGCCTCGCAGACGGTGGCAACGGCGACGGTGTTGTGGCGGGTGAGCTCGCGGGCACCGCCCCTGGTGGCGCCGGCGCAGTTGACGACGACGCCCGGGTGGACCGCGTCGAGGAAGCGGGTGAGGGCACCGGGACTGCCGGACGCGAGGTCGAAGCGGACGTCGGCGTCGTCGCCGCGGCCGAGGGCGGTGAGCTGCACGGCCGGGTCGGCGAGCAGGCGGTCGGCGACGAAGCGCCCGATGTAGCCGTTGGCTCCGATCAGCAGGACTCTCATCGCGCGGCTCCTGGGACGGCCGGGGCTGCTGGGCGGATGGTCATGCCGGTTCTCCTTGAGGCGGAAGGGAGGGATGTGACGGGGTGCTGCCGGGTGGCGACGGGGCCGGTGGCAGTGGCGGTCACCGGGAGCGTTCCGGTGGAGCGTGGGCCGAGGCCCTGGTGAGCTTGCGGGCCGCGTGGATCAGGAGGGCCAGGGCAGCCCCGCCGCAGGCGAGGGTGGGGACGCTGCCGGCACCCCAGGTGGTGACGAGGGTTTCGACGGGGGTGGCCAGGAAGCCACAGCCGGGGAGGCGGGAGGTGAAGACCGCGGCGAGGGCGGCCGCCTGGAGCGTGGCCGTGGCGGTGAGGACCACCGCCGGGGCGTAGGCGAAACCGTGGGTGGTGAGGAGGCGGGCCAGGAAGAGGAGAGCGCCCAGGGTGAGGGCCTCCGCGTAGGCCGCGGGCTCGTCGAGGACCGCGGCGCACAGGGTGAGCAGCGCCGCCAGGGCGCCAAGGAACAGGGCGAACGTGCCGAGCAGGAGCGGTCGTACGGCGGCAGCGAAGTCCTCCAGGCCGCGGCTGGCCGCCAGTTTGCGGCGGGCGCGCACGGTGAAGAAGTGGGCGGTCCAGGCGGCGGGCGCGCAGGCCAGGGCGAGTGCCAGGACGGGGGCGGCGGTGAGGGGCCAGGGGCCGTCGGCCGTGCCGGTGGGCAGGCCGTCGGGGCCTCCGGCGACGGCGCTGTCGAGCAGGCCGTTGCCCAGGACGGCGTAGGCGACGAGCCATGCGGTCCAGGTCGTGGCCCTGCCGGGGGCTGAGCGGTCGGGTCTGCTCAGGGGGCCTCGGCGCAGGGCCGCGCGGAGGGCCAGGGCCACGGCGAGGGCGCCGGATACCGCCGCGAACAGGCGCGACTGGCCGTGGGTGAGGTGCACGGCGGCCACGGCGGCGGCGCACAGCGTGCCCGGCAGGAGCGTCAGCAGGGCCCAGTCGGCGCGGGCCCGGGGAGCGGCGGGGGCGGAGGGCGGGGGTGCGTCACCGTCCCGGGAGACCCGTGCGTACATCTCCTCCGCGAGGGAGAAGACGTCCCGGTGGCGGAAGCGGGCGGCGGTCCGGTCGGTGATGCCGTGCGCCTCCAGGCCCGCCGCGATCTCGAGGGGATCCACCGCGCGTTCACAGAGCTCCCGGTGACGGTGCATCAGCGCCTTCACGGGATCGGCGGCACCGCGACGCGGGGCGGAGGGCTCGCCGCCTGCGGCCGCCTCCGGTGCGGACGCGGGCGTGGTCGCGGGCGTGGCCGCGGGGTTCAGCGCCTGCTCCGAGCGGGCGCCCCACGCCCCCGGGCTCTCCGGGCTCTCCGGGCTCTCCGAGCGGTCCAGTTCGCCCAAGCCGGTCATCGTGCACCCTCCGGGGCGGGGGCCGGAGCGGGAGTGGTCGCGCGTACGGGTCTGCCCGTCGCCCAGCCGGGGCCGTCGCGGGTGACGAGGCTGGGCGACGGGGCGGCCCAGCGGATCGGGACGTGGTCCTCGGCGGGAACCGCGAAGGGCAGCGGCGCCCCTGCTTCGTCGAGGACCACGCGGCGGATCGGCGCCCGCGAGACGATCTCCAGGTAGATGCCGTGAAATGCCTCGATGTTCTGCTCGACCGTGAACAGTTCGAGGGCGCGGGCGCGGGCGGCGGCACCCAGACGCGCACGGCGCTCGGGGTCGCGCAGCAGCGCCACGCAGGCCTCGGCGAGCGCCCGGGGGTTGCGCGGCGGTACGACGAGCCCGGTGCCGCCGATGACCTCCACGACCGCGCCGACATCCGTCGACACCGTCACGCGTCCGCAGAGCATGGCCTCGACGAGGCTGATCGGGAAGCCCTCGATGACGCTGGAGAGGACGGTCACGGCGCCCGAGGCGTACGCGTCGGCGAGGGCCGGGAGTTCGGGCCCGCCGATCTCCTCGAAGGACACCGGGTTGTCACCGTCGGCGTGCGGCCCCTCGGCCTCGTCGGGGAAGAGCTGGGCGGCCAGGGTCCGGCAGTGACCGAGGTAGGCCGTGCCCTCGGAACCGGCGGGGGTTCCGACGATGCGCAGACGCGTCTTGGGCTGCCGCTTGCGGATCTCCGCGAAGGCGTGCAGCAGCGAGACCAGGTCCTTGCCGGGCTCGACCCGTCCGACCCAGACGAGCGTGTCCGGGTCGGCGCACTCGGGGGATTCGCCGACCTCGGCGAAGGGCCTGGCGTCCATGCCGGGGTAGACCGTGCGGAGCTTCTCGCGGTCGGCACCACAGCGCTCCTGCCAACGGCGGGCGTGCGTGTTGCCGGACGTGACGACCTCGGCCCGTGCATAGGCTTCGGCCGCGAGCCTGCCGTGGAAGGCCGCCAGCAGGGACCGTACGGCGGGCGGGGCGTCCGGGGCGGTCAGGAAATGGGTGCGCAGGCGCACGCCGTACTCGGTGACCAGCAGGGGCACGCCGGTGAAGTGGCGGGCCAGCAGGCCCGGCAGGACGGCCGGGCCGCCGGACGCGGCGTGACAGAGGTCGACCGCGCCGAGGCCGGCGTCCTCGTACCAGTCGAGGGAGAGGGGGCGCAGGACGCGTTCCAGGTGTGCGGCCACGGCGAGCAGATCCGGTACGCGCGCCTCGCGCGCCGCGCGATGGGCGCCGGGCGCACGACAGGCGCGCTCCAGGGTGCGTACGGCGGTCTCGGAGCGGAGAGCCCCCACCAGGCCGCCCTCCTCGCGGGCGAGTTCGGCGAGCCCGTACAGAGCGTTGGCGAAACGGTCCGCCTCAGGGGTCGACGTACCCTCGGAAGGCCCCTTGGCGGCGGTCGGCGCACCCCCGGAAGCCCCGCTCAGCACCGTTGCCAGTTCGCCGAAGCACTCGGTGAACCGCCGGCGCGCGCGGCGGCCCAGGATCACTTCGTCGTCCTCGACCGCCCACAACGGCGCGGTGCGCACCCTGCGGACGTTCGGCGGCAGCGGGATCCAGCCCTCGTCCTCCTGGTGCTGGCTGCGGCTGAGCGCGTAGACGTCGAACTCGTGCTGTCCGAGCCCGCGCACCAGCCGGTCGCACCAGAGCCTGGCGTCACCGCTCACGTACGGATAGCCACCCTCCGTAAGCAGTCCGATGCGCACGAGTGCACCCCCGATCTCCCGTATGGGGAGCCGCCGTTGCCCGGCGGCTCGCAGCGGGACGAACGTATGCGGACAAGGCGGTGGCGCGACGGACGGTTGTCCGTCGCGCCACCAAAAGGGGTGAACGGTCGTAACTTTCCCGTGCGGATCGCGTTCCGTCGCGCTAGGAGATCAACCGGACACGGATCATCATGCCACGGCCGACTCCCGTCGCCCCGCCCGGCGTCGCGCGGCCGCGACTTCGGCCCACATCAGCGAGTTACGCGGGCCGGCCGGCTCTTTGTGGCGCCCGTCAGCTTCCGGGATAAGGCCAGGGATTGGCCCGGCAGCGGATGCCGTCGTGGTCGAGGAACTTGGTCTGCTGCTGCATGACCGGGGCGAGGCCGCCGTCCTTGTCGCAGGTGACATGACCGTAGCCGAGACGGTGGCCGACCTCGTGGTTGATCAGCATCTGCCGGTAGGCGTGGATCTTGTCGCCGTACGTCTTCGAGCCCTGCGCCCAGCGGTAGGCGTTGATCATCACGCGCTCGGTGGCGGCCGAGTCGCAGGAGACGTTGTCCACGGTGGTGTCCAGACCGGACTTGGCGCACCAGTCGGCGGTCGTGCCGGGGCTGGCGAGCGTGATCACGAAGTCGGGCTTGCCGGAGTAGATCCGCTCGAAGGTGCGCGCGCCGTTGTGGGCCCAGCTGCGCTGGTCGTTGAGCGTCTTCTGCACGGCCTCGGCGAACAGCTCGGCGTCGAGCCCGAGTCCCTGCTCCACGTCCACACGATAGGTGAACCTCTGCCCGGCACCCGGCCCCTCGGCGATGCCGGGCACGGCGTCGAACTTGCCCGAGCCCTTGAACGTGGCACCGAGCGGATAGGTCTTGCCCATCTTCTCGTCGTACGTCAGCGGCTTCGCGCCGGCGTCCGGTGCGGGCGCCCGCCCGTCCGCGCGGGACGAGGAGTCCCGGAGGTCGCGGGCCTGATCGGTGGCGGACTGCGACTGCACTTCGGCACCGCCGCGGTCGTCGGTGACCTGACCGGCGACGATCACGGCCAGCACGGTGGTGACGGCGGCGGCCGCGATGCCGGTGAACGTACGACCCTTGGCGCCCTTGACCGGCGCGGGTGCGCCGGTGGGCGCCGCGTCGTCGGCATCGTCATCGTCGGAGCGGATGCCGGCCGGGGCGCCCGCGTTCCAGTCCGTGACGGAGGCGTAGGCGTCCGCAGCGCGTGCGGAGGCGGGCGTACGGGGTGCGAAGACGTCGTCCTCCTCGTCGAAGGCCTCGAGATACTCCTGCCGCGGCCCGGGCACGGAAGCCCGCCGCTGCCGCGGTATGGGAGCACCGCGACCGGCCCTCAACTCACCCCAGCCACCTCCGGCTTCCGGCTGCTCGGGATGGCCTCCACGCGCTTGCGGAAAGCCATGCGCGGGAGTCCCGTCGGGAAGCCGCGGCACGCCGCGCGCGGGAGTCCCGTCGGGAAGCCGCGTAACGGCCTGCGCGGGAGACCCCTCGGGCAGGCGGGGAACGCCGCGCGCCGGCGTGCCGTCGGGAAAGCGGGGCAGCCCCCGTGCGGGGGTGCCGTCGGGCAGGCGCGGAGCGCCGTGCACGGGCGTGCCGTCCGGCAGCCAGCCGTCCGGCAGACGCGGCATCCCGTGCGCGGGTGTCCCGTCCACCGGCGCGGGCCGAGGCCCCGGCGTCCGATGAGGGCCCGAACCCGGCGGCGGCCAGCCGCCCGGCGACGCGCCGCGAGGCGGGGCCGGGCGGCCTCCCCGGCTCGTGTCCGGCGCCTGGCCCTGCTCCGGCTGCTGTCCCGACCCGGCCCGGCCGTCCCGTACTGCGGTTGCGTCCGCGGTGTCGCCCTTGACGACCGGCCCACGGCGGCTGTGGCGTCCCACGTCGCGCCTCAGCCCCCCATGCTCTCGTCGGTTTCTGCCTCGTCGACGGCCTCGTCCGCGCGAGCCTTCCTCGCTCGCTGTTCACCCAACTCCCCCGCGGTTGCGAGGAGTTCATGAAACGCCATGGCCACCGTCTCCGGGTACTCCATCATGGCCACGTGCCCCGCGTCCGGCAACGTCACCAGCCGCGAGTCGCGGTACGCCCGGGCCGCCCTCTGGGCCATCCGGAAGCCGACGAGTTGGTCACGGCCACCGTAGACGAGGAGGGTCGGCGCGAGAACCCGTTCGGCCTGGCGCCACAGTCCCTGCTGGCCGCCCAGCGTGTACGCGTTGACGATCCCACGCGCGGAACGCGTCATCGCGTCCCAGAAGTACGGTAGCCGCAGCCGCCGCTCCATCTCGTGCACGGCGTTGCTGAATCCTTCCGGCGTCACCCGCCCCGGATCCCCGTAACACAACGCCATCACGCCACGGACGCGCTGCTCCGCCGTCCAGTCCCGGGTCAGCCGGGTGAAGAGCGGGGCGATCCCGGGCACCGCCAGCAGCGCTGTGGGCACGGCGGTGCGCTGCACTCGGATTTCGGGCAGAGCAGGCGACACGAGCGTGAGCGTACGGACCAGATCGGGCCGTACCGCGGCGACACGGGTGGTGATGGCGCCACCGAGCGAGTTCCCGAACAGATGCACGGGTCCGCGACGGGTGGCGTCGAGGTACCGGATGACCGCACGCGCGTGCCCCGTGACCGAGTAGTCGCCGTCGTCCGGCGGCGGGGAGTCACCGAAGCCCGGCAGGTCGAGGGCCTCGCTGTCGACGACGTCGTCCAGCAGGGGCATCAGCGCCGACCAGTTCTGCGAGGAACCTCCGAGTCCGTGCACGTAGAGCGCGGGAGCCAGCCCCTTGCGCGCGGGACGCCTCGACCGCACTGTCAGCGTGACCCCGGGCAGCTCGACCGACCTGAGCCGCTCGCCCTCGGCGACCCTGACGCCCCCCACCTTCGGCAGCACATTGGCGGGCGGCACGAACGGCAGCTCGGTCGAAGACATGCGGCAATGTTACGAGACGATCACGTAGTGGCTCATGTGTTCGCCATCACAAGAATCGGCCACGCGAGGCGGGCACATGAGGCGGACACGGGGAAGGCGCGGGAGAGCGGAAAGGCATCCGAGCACGGGAGGCACCCGGGAAAGACAGGGCATACGAGAAGCACTCAACGGGATGCGCACTGCGTCACATCCCGGGCGCGGATCGCATAGCGTCCGGATCGGGTGTCTCCTAGGCTCGTAGAGAGGGCACCCGCGTGTGGCCCCTGCATCCCCAGGGACGTTCGTAGGAAGGGAGCCCAGCATGGCCGTAGACCCCACAGACCCGGAGACGTTCGAGGCCGAGGAGGCGCCGGAGACGGCGGAGTACGACGTCGAGGCCCCCGAGGTCGACGCGGCCGAGCAGCACACGGACGTCGCACCGAACCGCGACGACCCGCTGACCCGCCTCGACCCCGACCGCGCCAATGAGGCCGACCTGATGGAGCAGGCCCGGATCGTCTCTCTCGACGAGGACGACTACCGGTGACGCACGCCGCCGGGTGGCGACAGGGAGCATCACCGAGCAGGAAAGGAGCCGCATTTTGCCCGCTCTGACCCTGTTTGAAACCTTCTCAACCGCTTTCGTAACCGTCCGGTCCGTGAAATTCTGCGCTCTCACCGCGCACACCACGGTTACCGAAAAGTACGATGGCGACGCGGCCAGATCCGCACATGGACGAACATGGGAGGCGGCGTGACAGCCATCGAGCAGACAGAGGCGGTTCGCCCGCGGGGCACACGCCTGCCGCGCCGTGCCCGACGGAACCAGCTTCTGGGCGCCGCCCAGGAGGTCTTCGTGGCCCAGGGCTACCACGCGGCCGCGATGGACGACATCGCCGAGCGCGCGGGCGTCAGCAAGCCGGTGCTCTACCAGCACTTCCCGGGCAAGCTCGACCTCTACCTCGCGCTGCTGGACCAGCACTGCGAGTCGCTCATCCAGGCCGTACGGAACGCGCTGGCGTCGACGACCGACAACAAGCAGCGCGTCCGGGCGACGATGGACGCCTACTTCGCGTACGTCGAGGACGACGGCGGCGCGTTCCGCCTGGTCTTCGAGTCGGACCTGACCAACGAGCCCGCCGTGCGCGAGCGCGTCGACAAGGTCACCAACGAGTGCGCGGAGGCGATCTGCGACGTCATCGCCGAGGACACGGGCCTGTCGCGCGCGGAGTCGATGCTGCTCGCCTCGGGGCTGGGCGGCCTCGCCCAGGTGGTGGCCCGGTCCTGGCTGCACAGCGACCGCAGCGTGCCGCGCGACCAGGCCGTACAGCTGCTCGCCTCGCTGGCATGGCGCGGTATCGCGGGCTTCCCGCTGCACGGAACCGACCAGCAGCACCACTGACGGCCGCTTTGTTCCCACCCGCTGTTCGCTCGTGGCGTTCTCGGGCGGAGCATGCCGGTCCCCTCACCGGGCTAATGTGTGCTGCGTACGGCGCGGAAGGTCGCGCACATCACTGACCGTCGGAGGGACATAGCCGTGGAGGTCAAGATCGGCGTGCAGCACGCGCCCCGCGAGATCGTTCTGGAGAGCGGTCAGAGTGCCGAGGAGGTCGAGCGGGCGGTGTCCGAGGCGCTGGCCGGGAAGTCGCCGCTGCTGACCCTCGTGGACGAGCACGGCCGCAAGGTCCTGGTCCCGGCCGACCGTCTCGCGTACATCGAGATCGGCGAGCCGGCCCCGCGCAAGGTGGGCTTCGGCGCTCTGTAGGCGCATGCCTGGAACGGGGCGGGGCGGCTGTCGGCCGACCCGCCCCGTTCGCGTTCCCTCTCGCGTGCGGCAGCCGGTGCCGCACACGGGTTCCGCCACGAATGGAGCACGGTTCATCCACAGATGGGGATTGGAATCCGCAGGTCAGGGGTAAGACGGGCTACGACCGATTCGGGCAGGCCATGTGGGAGGGACCTCGACATGCTCCTGGAAGCGCTGAGCTCCGCGATCCTCGGCCTGGCTCTGGCATGGGCGGCCACGCATCGCCTGGCACACCGCCTCCCGGCCCGTCCCCTGGTCCTGTCGACCGGCGTCGCCGGCGCCCTCTTCGGGTCCTTCGTCATGCACAGCGCGCTGGACGCCGGGCACTGGCTGCTGGTGCTGCTCGGCGCGGTGATCGTCTCGGTGGCCTCGCTGTCGCTGCTGCTGCGCCCCGCGGGGCGCCTGCGCCGACGATCAGCGACGGCGTAGCCGCAGCAGACCGGGGCGCGGGGACCTGCGCGCCCCGCCGGCAACGGCCCGCAGCCGTGACACAGCCGGAGACCTTGTGCGGAGCGCTACGCAGCCGGACCCCCTCGGCGCCCGCCCTCCGCTGCGCAAGAGCGCTAGGCGGCCAGTCCCAGCGCAGCCATCCGCTTGGTGTGCGCCTCGGTGATCCGGGAGAACATCTTGCCGACCTCGGCGAGGTCGAAGCCGTCCGCGACACCGCCCACCAGCATGGTCGACAGCGCGTCCCGCTCGGCGACCACCCGCTGGGACTGCGACAGGGCCTCGCCCATCAGCCGCCGCGCCCACAGCGCGAGCCGCCCGCCCACACGCGGGTCCGCGTCGATCGCGGCACGCACCTTCTCCACGGCGAAGCCGCCGTGCCCGGTGTCGTCGAGCACGGCCAGCACCAGACCGCGGGAGTCGGAGTCCAGGCGGGCCGCGACCTCCCGGTAGAAGTCGCTGGCGATGGAGTCGCCGACGTAGGCCTTGACAAGGCCCTCCAGCCAGTCCGAGGGGGCCGTCTGCTTGTGGAACCCGTCGTAGGCCGCGACGAACGGCTCCATCGCCCGCGTCGGCTCCTCCCCGATCTCGGCGAGCCGGTCGCGCAGCCTCTCGAAGTGGTGGAACTCGGCCGACGCCATCTTCGCCAGCTCCGCCTTGTCCCCGAGCGTCGGAGCCAGCTTGGCGTCCTCCGCGAGCCGCTCGAACGCCGCCAGCTCCCCGTAGGCGAGCGCGCCGAGCAGGTCCACGACCGCGGCACGGTACTGCGGGTCGGCGGAGGCCGTAGCCCAGTCCCGGGCGGCGACTCCGGTGTGTCCGGCCGGGGTGGCGGTGGTGTCCGAGGCGTTCTCAGGCTTGTCAGAGCTCGTCATGAAGCGCACAATAGCCCGCCCGCCGGGAGGCGTAAGGCCCTGGTCAATCAGTGTGACGACGACTACGTGACCAAATCGGCCATCGCATGTGCGGGATTCCGGGGTATGGTGGTAATGCGCCTGCTGGTACGTCGACGTACCTCGACAGGCCGCACGTATGAGGATGCCCGGTCGGTGGCCCGATCGGCTCCGACCCGACAGACCCTCCCGTTCGTACGGCACTTGCGTACGGATGCCGGAGGGACACCCTCAGCGGCATGAGCGCTAGAGCGTCGGCGCGGTCCCGTGCTCTACGGCCCGCCCGTAGGCAGCCGACGTCCCCGGCACGGTCCGACAAGACCCCCGCGCTCGCCTCGCGCCGCCCACACAGAAGAGGCAGCACCCTGACTACGACGTTCCGAGAGCTCGGAATTCTTCCCGAGACCGCCGAGGCCCTGGAGGCCGTCGGCATCATCACCGCCTTCCCCATCCAGGAGATGACGCTCCCCGTGGCCCTTTCGGGCTCGGACGTCATCGGCCAGGCCAAGACCGGCACCGGCAAGACGCTGGGCTTCGGCCTCCCGCTCCTCGAGCGCGTCACCGTCCCCGCCGACGTCGAGGCCGGACGCGCCGAGCCCGAAGACCTCACCGACGCCCCGCAGGCGCTCGTCGTCGTCCCCACACGCGAGCTGTGCACGCAGGTCACCAACGACCTGCTGACCGCGGGCAAGGTGCGCAACGTCCGCGTCCTCGCCATCTACGGCGGCCGGGCCTACGAGCCCCAGGTCGAGGCCCTGAAGAAGGGCGTCGACGTGGTCGTCGGCACCCCGGGCCGGCTGCTCGACCTCGCCGGGCAGAAGAAGCTGAACCTGAAGCACGTCAGGTGCCTGGTCCTCGACGAGGCCGACGAGATGCTCGACCTGGGCTTCCTGCCCGACGTCGAGAAGATCATCAACATGCTGCCGGTCCGGCGCCAGACGATGCTGTTCTCGGCCACCATGCCGGGCGCGGTCATCGGACTGGCCCGCCGCTACATGTCGCAGCCCACGCACATCAGCGCCACGGCGCCGGACGACGCGGGCAAGACGGTCGCGAACACCAAGCAGTACATCTACCGCGCGCACAACATGGACAAGCCGGAGATGGTCGCGCGCATACTGCAGGCCGACGGCCGGGGACTGGTCATGGTCTTCTGCCGTACGAAGCGCACCGCGGCGGACCTCGCCGACCAGCTCCAGCAGCGCGGCTTCGCCTCCGGCGCGGTCCACGGCGACCTCGGCCAGGGCGCCCGCGAGCAGGCCCTGCGGGCCTTCCGCAACGGCAAGGTGGACGTCCTCGTCTGCACCGACGTCGCCGCCCGCGGCATCGACGTCGAGGGCGTGACGCACGTCATCAACTACCAGTCGCCGGAAGACGAGAAGACGTACCTGCACCGCATCGGCCGTACCGGCCGCGCGGGCGCCAAGGGCATCGCGATCACGCTCGTCGACTGGGACGACATCCCGCGCTGGCAGCTCATCAACAAGGCGCTGGACCTGGGCTTCAACGACCCGCCGGAGACGTACTCCACCTCCCCGCACCTCTACGCCGACCTCGGCATCCCCGAGGCCACGAAGGGCGTCCTGCCGCGCTCGGAGCGCAAGCGCGCCGGGCTGGACGCGGAGGAGCTGGAGGACCTGGGCGAAACGGGCGGCCGGGGGCCGCGCGGCCGCGGGGGCCGCGGTCGTGGTGGCCGCGACGAGTCCCCGTCGGCCGACCGCGAGCGTTCGGACCGTACGCCGCGACGCCGCCGCCGTATGCGCGGCGGGACGCCGCTGGACGGAGCGCCGGAGCCGACCGGCACCGCCACTCCCGACACCACGGCCACGGGCGGCTCCGCCGAGGCGGAGGCCGTCACGGCTCCGCGCACCCCGCGTCGCCGTCGCCGCACCCGCGGTGGCGCCTCTGCCGAGTCGGCGCGGGTCACGGCGGTCGAGTCCCCCGCGTCCGAGCCGGCGGAGAACGCCGTGGCAACGGCGGAGGGCACGAGCACGGAGGCGGCCAAGTCGCGCCGGCGCCGCACCCGCAGGTCGGAGACGCCTGCGGTGGAGGCCGAGGCCGCTGTGACGCCGTCGGCTGCCGCAAAGGCCCCGGCTGAGGCGGATGCCGCGTCGGTCGTGGCCGCCCCGGTGGCCGACCAGCCCGAGGCTCCCGCGTCCAGGCCGCGCCGCCGCACCCGCAAGACCACGGCTGCCTCAGCGGCCGAGTCGGCGCTCGACACGGCCGAGGGGACCACCGAGTCCGCACCGGAGCCGACGGAGACGAAGCCGCGGCGCACCCGCAAGACGGCTGCCGAGTCCGCGGCCCCTGCCGCTCCGGCCGAGGCCGCCGAGACCAAGCCGCGCCGCACGCGCAAGGCGACCGCCGCAGCGGAGGAGGCCGTCGACACGGCCGAGACCGCCGCGGCGAAGCCCAGGCGTACGCGCAAGGCGACGGCAGCGACGGAGGACGCCGCCGGCGAGGCGCAGGTCACCGAGCCCAAGCCCCGCCGCACGCGGAAGACCACCGCAGCGGCCGAAGCCGCCGCCGACACGGCCGAAGGCACGGAAGCCAAGCCGCGCCGCCGCACCCGCAAGG
>NZ_DF968251.1:0-10730 GCF_001270025.1 Streptomyces azureus
GGGTGGTCGTGGCGTTGTGTTCGGCGAAGGTGTCCAGTTCGCGGGTGAGGCGGCGGGTCCAGTCGGGCATGCGGGCGGCTCTGTGGCGGGCGGCGGGCCAGCCGGCGGCGTCGCCGGCGGCGAGTCCGAGCAGGAGGCCTTCGGCCTTTCGTCCGGCTTCGCCTTCGGTCCTTCTGTCTCCCGCCCGCGCACCGCCCGCAACTGTCACCCGAGGGGTACTGGTCGCTCGTGGCGCGCATTCTCCGTCGGCGGCCGCCGGATCGTGCGGCGTCATGCGGGGGCCTCCGTTCCGTCGCCCGCCAGGACGAAGTCGGTCGGCCCTGGCTCCTCGCCGTGTGCCGCGGCCCACGGCGTCAGCAAGTCCGCCACGTCCAGGACGTGGTAACCCGCCATCGCCGGCAGGCACCGGCCGCGGACCGGGCCGATGGGGGTCGTCCAGGCCTTCGGAATCGCCGACACTCCCCGCGTCGCGCCCGCCAGGGCACCCGCGACGGCCGCCGTCGTGTCCGCGTCGCGGCCCATGTTCACCGCCGTCAGGACGGACTGTTCGAAGTCGCCGTCGGCCGCCGCGTACGCGCCGAAGGCGAGGGCGACCGCCTCGGGGGCCAGGTCGGTCCAGGGGTAGCCGCCGATGACGACCGCGGAGCGGACCGCGCGTTCGCCGCGGTGGGCCACCGTCACCGCGCGGCGCAGGCAGCGGGCCGTCCAGGAGTCGTCGGGCACGACCGCGAGGGCGGCGGCCACGACCGCGATCGGCTGGGCGCCCGCCATCGCCGCCGCCACGCCCGCCGCCACCGCCTGGCCGCCGTAGATGCCCTCACCGTCATGGCTCACCGAGCCGTCGATCGCCACCAGCCGGGCCGCCTCCGCCGGGCGGCCGGGCGCGAACACCCCGAAAGGGGCCGCGCGCATGGCCAGACCGTCGCTCCAGGCGTGCCGGTGCTGGGCGGAGATGGGGGCCGCCAGGCCTCGGCGGAGGTTCTCCAGCGTGCCGCGTTCGCTGAAGCCGGCGCCCCGGAAGGGTCCCTCGTCGCGGTCGGCGATCCACTCGTGCCAGGCCGTCTCCACGTGCGCGGGGGTGAGTGCCGAGCCGTGCCGGGCCAGGAGGAGGCCGGAGAAGATCGCGTACTCGGTGTCGTCCGTGCCGGCCGGGTGCTCGGCGACGTAGCCGGTGATACGGCCCCACCGCGCGCGGATCTCGGAGGGCTTCATGTTCTCGGCCGGGGCCCCGAGCGCGTCACCGACGGCCAGGCCCAGCAGTGCGCCGCGTGCCCGTGCGCGGAGTTCGGCGGCGTCGCCGGGCGCCGGGACGGAGGGGATGCAGGCGATCGATGCCATACGGGATGTGTCCCACTCCGGCGACCGCCCCGAGCCTCGGGGCCCCCAGCATCACCCGGTCGACATCTGTGCATGATCGTTATCAGGTGAGCGCATAAGGGTAAAACCGCAGGTTAGCCCAGCCTTTCCTTGCTGGCGGCATCGGAATTCACGGCGTACTTTGGTTGCTGTAAAAATCTGGAACTTGTCCAAAGAGGCTTGTTCAGCAAGGGAATCGGGGATTTTTCATGGCCATCATCGAGACCGAGGCGGCGCTGCACGAGGCGCACCGGGACAACCACACCCACCGGGACGTGAACGGCGGCTGGCTGCGTCCCGCGGTGTTCGGTGCGATGGACGGCCTCGTCTCCAACCTGGCCCTGATGACCGGTGTCGCGGGCGGCTCGGTCGGTCAGCACACCATCGTCCTGAGCGGGCTCGCGGGCCTGGCCGCCGGCGCCTTCTCCATGGCCGCCGGTGAGTACACCTCCGTCGCCTCGCAGCGCGAGCTCGTCGAGGCCGAGCTGGACGTGGAGCGGCGCGAGCTGCGCAAGCACCCGCAGGACGAGGAGGCCGAGCTCGCCGCGCTCTACCGGGCGCGAGGGGTCGAACCGCGGCTGGCCAGTGAGGTCGCCCGGCAGTTGTCGAAGGACCCCGAGCAGGCGCTGGAGATCCACGCCCGGGAGGAACTGGGCATCGATCCCGGCGATCTGCCCTCGCCCACCGTGGCCGCGGTGTCGAGCTTCGGCTCCTTCGCGCTGGGTGCGCTGATCCCCGTCCTGCCGTATCTGCTGGGTGCGAGCAGCCTCCTGCCGGCCGTGCTGCTGGCCCTGCTCGGGCTCTTCCTGTGCGGCGCGGTGGTGGCCAGGGTGACGGCCCGCACCTGGTGGTACAGCGGTCTGCGGCAGCTGTTCCTGGGAGGCGCGGCGGCCGGTGTGACGTACGCCCTGGGCACCTTGTTCGGAACGGCCGTAGGATAGTCCGGCTTTGACTTATGCGTTGGGCCGCATAAGTAGCCGTTACTCGCTGGTTTCGAATGTGCAACCACGGGGCATGAGCCGTAAGCGCTGCGGGCAACGAGGCCCGTGGGCGCGGTCAGCGGGGTGGGCGACGACGCCTGTCCCGCCCTCGGGCCCGACGGGCATCGATCTCACCCGGTCGTTCCGTACTGGCCCCCATAGCTTCCACCGTCGGTGCGGTACCCCTGCCGCTAGCCGCCGGTGTCCGCATGTTGGAACGGATTATCCCGCTTCCCGAGAATCGCTCCATCATGTAACCTGCACGAAATTTTGCGATCACGCGAGGGCCAACGTCGTCCCTCGGCACTTGCACATGCCACCTGACGACGACGGGAGAGCCGATGCGTACGCCGCGCCAGCCGTCCCAGCATTCCGCGAATGGCCAGAACTGGTCGTTCATGGATGCTCGCCCTGCTGCGCAGGGTATGTACGACCCCCGCAACGAGCACGACGCCTGTGGCGTCGGCTTCGTCGCCACCCTCACCGGCGAGGCGTCCCACACCCTGGTCGAGCAGGCTCTGACCGTCCTGCGCAACCTCGAACACCGCGGCGCCACCGGCTCCGAGCCCGACTCCGGTGACGGCGCCGGCATCCTGTCGCAGGTCCCGGACGCCTTCTTCCGTGACGTGGCCGGATTCGAACTGCCCGAGGCCGGTGCCTACGCCGTCGGTACCGCCTTCCTGCCGGAGGACTCCGCCGCCGACGCCGTCTCGCAGATCGAGACGATCGCGGCCGAGGAGGGCCTGACCGTGCTCGGCTGGCGCGAGGTGCCGGTCGCTCCCCAGTTGCTCGGTGCCACCGC
The DNA here is from genome assembly GCF_001270025.1 of Streptomyces azureus. Lineage (NCBI taxonomy): Bacteria > Bacillati > Actinomycetota > Actinomycetes > Kitasatosporales > Streptomycetaceae > Streptomyces > Streptomyces azureus. The sequence goes on from NZ_DF968251.1 coordinate 3,139, forward strand.
CCGGTCGACCATGCCGGTCTTCCGCCAGATCTTCGTCAGCGACGGCGTGTCGGAGGGCATCGCCCTCGACCGCAAGGCCTTCGTGCTGCGCAAGCGCGCCGAGCGCGAGGCCGGCGTGTACTTCCCGTCGCTGTCCGCGCGGACCATCGTCTACAAGGGCATGCTGACCACCGGCCAGCTGGAGCCCTTCTTCCCGGACCTGTCCGACCGCCGCTTCGCCTCCGCGATCGCGCTCGTGCACTCGCGGTTCTCGACGAACACGTTCCCGTCCTGGCCGCTGGCCCACCCGTACCGCTTCGTCGCGCACAACGGTGAGATCAACACCGTCAAGGGCAACCGCAACTGGATGGTCGCCCGCGAGTCGCAGCTCGTCTCCGACCTGTTCGGCTCCGACGACAAGGCCATAGAGCGGATCTTCCCGGTCTGCACGCCGGACGCCTCCGACTCCGCCTCCTTCGACGAGGTCCTGGAGCTGCTGCACCTGGGCGGCCGTTCGCTGCCGCACTCCGTGCTGATGATGATCCCGGAGGCGTGGGAGAACCACGACTCCATGGACCCGACCCGGCGCGCCTTCTACCAGTTCCACTCCAACCTGATGGAGCCCTGGGACGGCCCGGCCTGTGTCACCTTCACCGACGGCACCCAGGTCGGCGCCGTCCTCGACCGCAACGGCCTGCGCCCCGGCCGCTACTGGGTCACCGACGACGGCCTCGTCGTCCTCGGCTCCGAGGTCGGCGTCCTGGACATCGACCCGGCCAAGGTCGTCCGCAAGGGCCGCCTCCAGCCCGGCCGCATGTTCCTCGTCGACACCGCCGAGCACCGCATCATCGAGGACGACGAGATCAAGGCCCAGCTCGCCGCCGAGGCGCCGTACGGGGAGTGGCTGGAAGCCGGCGAGATCGAGCTGTCCGACCTGCCCGAGCGCGAGCACATCGTGCACACGCACGCCTCGGTCACCCGCCGCCAGCAGACCTTCGGGTACACCGAGGAGGAGCTGCGCGTCATCCTCGCGCCGATGGCCAAGGCCGGTGCCGAGCCGATCGGCTCGATGGGCACCGACTCGCCGATCGCCGCGCTGTCGGACCGCCCGCGGCTGCTCTTCGACTACTTCACCCAGCTGTTCGCACAGGTCACCAACCCGCCGCTGGACGCCATCCGCGAGGAGCTCGTCACCTCGCTGCGCTCCTCGCTGGGCCCGCAGGGCAACCTGCTCGAGACGAGCGCGGCCTCCTGCCGCAGCGTCGTGCTGCCCTTCCCGGTCATCGACAACGACGAGCTGGCCAAGCTCATCCACATCAACGCCGACGGCGACATGCCCGGCTTCAAGGCCGCGACGCTGTCCGGCCTGTACCGGGTGCACGGCGGCGGTGACGCGCTGGGCGCGCGGATCGACGAGATCTGCGCCGAGGCCGACGCCGCGATAGAGAACGGCGCCCGGCTGATCGTCCTGTCGGACCGCCACTCGGACGCCGAGCACGCGCCGATCCCGTCGCTGCTGCTCACCGCGGCCGTCCACCACCACCTCATCCGCACCAAGCAGCGCACCCAGGTGGGCCTGCTGGTCGAGGCCGGCGACGTCCGCGAGGTCCACCACGTCGCCCTGCTCATCGGCTACGGCGCCGCCGCGGTCAACCCGTACCTGGCGATGGAGTCCGTCGAGGACCTGGTCCGCGCCGGCACCTTCCTGCCGGGCATCGAGCCCGAGAAGGCCATCCGCAACCTCATCTACGCCCTCGGCAAGGGCGTGCTGAAGGTCATGTCCAAGATGGGCATCTCGACCGTCGCCTCCTACCGCGGCGCCCAGGTCTTCGAGGCCGTCGGTCTCGACGAGGCCTTCGTCACGAAGTACTTCAACGGCACGGCCACCAAGATCGGCGGCGTCGGCATCGACGTCATCGCCAAGGAGGTCGCCGCCCGGCACGCCAAGGCCTACCCGGCCTCCGGCATCGCCCCGGCGCACCGCGCGCTGGACATAGGCGGCGAGTACCAGTGGCGCCGCGAGGGCGAGCCGCACCTGTTCGACCCGGAGACGGTCTTCCGCCTCCAGCACTCCACGCGCTCCGGCCGCTACGACATCTTCAAGAAGTACACCGAGCGCGTGAACGAGCAGTCCGAGCGGCTGATGACGCTCCGCGGCCTGTTCGGCTTCAAGTCCGACCGGAAGCCCATTCCGATCGACGAGGTCGAGCCCGTCTCCGAGATCGTCAAGCGGTTCTCGACGGGCGCCATGTCGTACGGCTCCATCTCGCAGGAGGCGCACGAGACCCTCGCCATCGCCATGAACCAGCTGGGCGGCAAGTCCAACACCGGTGAGGGCGGCGAGGACCCGGAGCGCCTGTACGACCCGGCCCGCCGGTCGTCCATCAAGCAGGTCGCCTCCGGCCGCTTCGGTGTGACCTCCGAGTACCTGGTCAACTCCGACGACATCCAGATCAAGATGGCCCAGGGCGCCAAGCCCGGCGAGGGCGGCCAGCTGCCCGGCCACAAGGTCTACCCGTGGGTCGCCAAGACGCGGCACTCGACGCCTGGCGTCGGCCTCATCTCGCCGCCGCCGCACCACGACATCTACTCCATCGAGGACCTGGCCCAGCTGATCCACGACCTGAAGAACGCGAACCCGCAGGCGCGGATTCACGTCAAGCTGGTCTCCGAGGTCGGCGTCGGCACGGTCGCCGCGGGTGTCTCCAAGGCACACGCGGACGTCGTCCTCATCTCCGGCCACGACGGCGGTACGGGCGCCTCGCCGCTCACCTCGCTCAAGCACGCGGGCGGTCCCTGGGAGCTCGGCCTCGCCGAGACCCAGCAGACGCTGCTGCTCAACGGCCTGCGCGACCGCATCGTCGTGCAGACCGACGGCCAGCTGAAGACCGGCCGCGACGTGGTCATCGCCGCGCTGCTCGGCGCCGAGGAGTTCGGTTTCGCGACCGCGCCGCTCGTCGTCTCCGGCTGCGTCATGATGCGCGTCTGCCACCTGGACACCTGCCCGGTCGGCATCGCCACGCAGAACCCGGTGCTGCGCGAGCGGTACAACGGCAAGGCCGAGTACGTCGTGAACTTCTTCACGTACATCGCCGAAGAGGTCCGCGAGATCCTCGCCGAGCTGGGCTTCCGCTCCATCGAGGAGGCCGTCGGCCACGCCGAGGCCCTCGACGTCACCCGCGCGGTCGACCACTGGAAGGCGCAGGGCCTGGACCTGGAGCCGCTGTTCCACGTGCCCGAGCTGCCCGAGGGCGCGGTCCGCCACCAGCTGATCGCCCAGGACCACGGCCTGGAGAAGGCGCTCGACAACCAGCTGATCAAGCTGGCCGCGGACGCCCTGTCCGCCTCGGACGCCACCGAGGCCCAGCCGGTCCGCGCCCAGGTGCAGATCCGCAACATCAACCGCACGGTCGGCACCATGCTCGGCCACGAGGTGACGAAGAAGTTCGGTGGCGCGGGCCTGCCCGACGACACCATCGACATCACCTTCACCGGCTCCGCCGGCCAGTCCTTCGGCGCGTTCGTGCCGCGCGGTGTCACGCTGCGCCTGGAGGGCGACGCCAACGACTACGTCGGCAAGGGCCTCTCCGGCGGCCGGATCGTGGTCCGCCCGGACCGCGCGGCCGACCACCTCGCCGAGTACAGCGTCATCGCCGGCAACACCATCGGCTACGGCGCCACCGGGGGCGAGATGTTCCTGCGCGGCAAGGTCGGCGAGCGCTTCTGCGTCCGCAACTCCGGCGCGACGGTCGTCTCCGAGGGCGTGGGCGACCACGGCTGCGAGTACATGACCGGTGGTCACGCGGTGGTGCTCGGCGAGACGGGCCGCAACTTCGCGGCCGGTATGTCCGGCGGTATCGCGTACGTCATCGACCTGGACCGCGACAACGTCAACGTCGGCAACCTGGACGCCGTCGAGGCGCTGGACGACACCGACAAGCAGTGGCTGCACGACGTGGTCCGCCGCCACCAGGAGGAGACGGGCTCGACCGTCGCCGAGAAGCTCCTGGCCGAGTGGGACACCGCCGTCGAGCGCTTCAGCAGGATCATCCCCAGCACGTACAAGGCAGTGCTCGCCGCCAAGGACGCCGCCGAGCGAGCCGGTCTCTCCGAGACCGAGACCCACGAGAAGATGATGGAGGCGGCGATCAATGGCTGACCCGAAGGGCTTCCTGAACCACGGGCGCGAGGTCGCCAGGTCCCGCCCCGTCGAGGAGCGCGTCAGGGACTGGAACGAGGTCTACGTCCCCGGCTCCCTGCTGCCGATCATCAGCAAGCAGGCCAGCCGCTGCATGGATTGCGGCATCCCGTTCTGCCACAACGGCTGCCCGCTCGGGAACCTGATCCCCGAGTGGAACGACTACGCCTACCGCGAGGACTGGGCCGCCGCCTCGGAGCGCCTGCACGCGACGAACAACTTCCCGGAGTTCACGGGCCGTCTGTGCCCCGCTCCGTGTGAGTCGGCGTGTGTGCTCGGCATCAACCAGCCGCCGGTCACCATTAAGAACGTCGAGGTCTCGATCATCGACAAGGCGTGGGAGACCGGGGACGTCGCCCCGCAGATCCCAGAGCGCCTGTCCGGCAAGACGGTCGCGGTCGTCGGCTCCGGCCCGGCCGGTCTGGCCGCCGCCCAGCAGCTGACCCGCGCCGGCCACACGGTCGCCGTCTACGAGCGCGCGGACCGCATCGGAGGCCTCCTCCGGTACGGCATCCCCGAGTTCAAGATGGAGAAGCGGCACATCAACCGCCGTATCGAGCAGATGCGCGCGGAGGGCACCCGCTTCCGCACGGGCATCGAGATCGGCCGCGACCTGAAGGCGACGGACCTGAAGAAGCGCTACGACGCGGTCGTCCTGGCCGTCGGCGCGACCACGGCCCGTGATCTGCCGGTGCCCGGCCGCGAGCTCAAGGGCATCTACCAGGCCATGGAGTACCTGCCCCTGGCCAACAAGGTGCAGGAGGGCGACTTCGTGGCGCCCCCCATCTCGGCCGAGGGCAAGCACGTCGTGGTCATCGGCGGCGGCGACACCGGCGCCGACTGCGTCGGTACCGCCCACCGCCAGGGCGCGGCCTCCGTCACGCAGCTGGAGATCATGCCCCGCCCGAACGACGAGCGGCACCCGGTCAACCAGCCCTGGCCGACCTTCCCGATGCTCTACAAGGTCACCTCGGCCCACGAGGAGGGCGGCGAGCGCGTCTACTCGGTGTCGACGACGCACTTCGAGGGCGACGAGGACGGCAACGTCCAGTGGCTGCACCTCACCGAGGTGGAGTTCATCGACGGCCGGCTGACCCCGAAGCCGGGCACGGAGCGCAAGATCCCCGCCCAGCTGGTCACCCTCGCCATGGGCTTCACCGGCACCGACCGGGAGAACGGCCTGGTCGAGCAGTTCGGCCTGGAGCTCGACGAGCGCGGCAACATCGCCCGTGACGACGAATACCAGACCAATGTGCCGGGCGTTTTCGTCGCCGGTGACGCGGGCCGCGGCCAGTCGCTCATCGTGTGGGCGATCGCCGAGGGCCGCTCGGCGGCTCGCGGGGTGGACCGCCACCTCACGGGTGCCAGCGAACTGCACGCGCCGATCCGCCCGACGGACCGCGCGCTGATGGTCTGACGGAGCGCATCACACAAGTGACCTGACGGTCACCCATACGTCCCGTACAAAGGCGTACGGGCGGGATATCTGGGGGCAGCAACATAAGCGGCTCCGCCGCAGGCCCCCAGACCCCCCGAGATGGCGCCTGCCCCACAGTCCCCGACCGGACGACCGGGCAGGCGCTGTCGCATGTCCTCAGCCGTTCCCGCTTCCGCTTCCGTTCTGGTCCGGCCGCACCTGGATGTGGTCCTCCTCCAGCTCCAGCAGCACCCGGTCCCGCATGCCCAGGGCTGTCGTGTACTCGGCCGGCAGCTGGAGGCGGCCCGCGCGGTCGAGCATCGCGTACTCGCGGGCCACCAGGGACTCCTGGCCCGCCTCGTCGACCTCCGTGCGGCGCAGCACCTCCGTCGACGTGCGGCCGTCGCGGATCGCGACCGTGCGGCGGACCTCGCCGGCGACCGCCTGGTCGTGCGTGACGATGACGACCGTCGTGCCCAGCTCCTCGTTGGCCCGGCGGAACGCCGCGAAGACCTGCTGCCCGGTCGCCGAGTCCAGCTCGCCGGTCGGCTCGTCGGCGAGCAGCACGGCGGGGGCGTTGGCCAGGGCGACGGCGATCGCGACGCGCTGCTGCTGACCGCCGGACATCTGCCGCGGACGCCGGTCCCGGCAGTCGGCGACGCCGAGCATGGCCAGCAGGTCGTCCGCCCGTCCGGCCCGCTTCCTGCGGGAGCCGCCCGCCAGCTGCATGGGCAGGACGACGTTCTGCGCCGCCGTCAGATACGGCAGCAGATTGCGTGCCGTCTGCTGCCAGACGAAGCCGACCACCTCACGCCGGTAACGCAACCGCGCCTTCGCGTCCATCGTCAGCAGATCACGGCCCGCGACCTTCGCCGTGCCGGCGGTCGGGACGTCCAGGCCGGCGAGGATGTTCATCAGCGTCGACTTGCCGCTGCCGGACGCCCCCACCAGGGCCATCAACTCGCCCTCCCGCACCAGGAGATCGAGCCCTTGGAGCGCCTGAACCTCCACGGCGTCCCGGCCACCGTGTTCGGCGAAGATCCGGACCAGCCGGTCGCAGGCGATCAGGGCGTCGTGCCCGTACGCGGGCCGGTCCCGGTGCCGCGCCGCCCGCCGCTCCAGTTCCGCGAGCGACTCCGTCGTACCGCTCATCGCATGTCTCCTGCCCTGAGGTGAGTGTTCGGTGTCCGGCGTCCCGCCCACCAGGCCTGCGTGACGGTCACCACCCCCGCCAGCAGCACCGCGACCGCGGCGGGCAGGGCCAGCGACCACAGGTCGGCCCGCAGCGCGGCACCCTGCGGCGCCGTGACGCCGGACGCGCCGGCCAGAGCGAGCCGGTCCAGGTCGATGCCGGGGGCGAGCAGGCGTACCGTGGCCCAGCCGACGGCCATGCCGCCGCCGGCCGCGAGCAGCGCCGGGGGCAGCGCCTCCAGGCCGAGCAGGTGGCGCCCCTGGCGGGCCGTCAGGCCCAGGGTGCGCAGCCGGGCCAGCAGCGCGGCCCGTTCCGGTGCGGACCGCAGCAGGCCGAGCACCAGGGCGAGCACGGCGTAGCCGGCGCCCGCGAGGACGGCCCAGGCGTAGATCCGTTCGGCGCCCGCCTGCAACGGTGAGTCGGACAGCGCCGCGCGTACCTCGCCGCGCGGTGTCACGGAGAGGTTCGACCCGGCGCCGCGCACGGCTGCCCGCAGCGCCTTCGCGTCGAGCCCGGCACCCGAGGCCAGCAGGGTCGTGGGGCCGCCGGAGCCCTTCAGACCCGCCGCGTCGACCAGCAGGAACTCGCCGTCGGGGACGGCCGGGGTGCGGGGGCGCACGGCGGTGATCCGCACCGTGACCGCTCCGCCATCCGTCACGATCCGGCGCGGCGCCCGCCCGAGCCGCTCGGCGACCCCGGAGGAGGCGACGGCGCCCAGCACCCCGCCCCCGGCTCCCAGCCGGTCGGCCGCGAACCCCCCGAGATCCATCTGCCGGGCCACCTCCGCGTAGGTCTCCGGCTCGACG
>NZ_DF968252.1:0-58277 GCF_001270025.1 Streptomyces azureus
GCTCACGGGACGCGAGCGGGAGGTGCTGCGGCACATGGCGGCGGGCCTGACCAACGCGGAGATCGCCCGCCGGATGGAGGTCGGCCCCGCCACGGTGAAGTCGCACGTGGCGGCGGTGCTGGCCAAGACGGGCACCCGGGACCGTACGCAGGCGGTCATCGCGGCGTACGAGGCGGGCTTCCTGAACGCCGGATGAGAAAACGGGTCGGGTGGGAACGATCCGCCCGGTGTAATTCGTCCTCAGTTCGGGATGAACAAGACGATCAGGCGAGCCTCGGTCTTCGCGCTGCTGCTGGTGTTCGCTCTGCTGGTCAGGGCGACGTGGGTGCAGTTCTACGAGGGCCAGGCGCTCGCAGACGACAAGGACAACCGGCGGAACGCGATCGAGACGTACTCGGCGCCGCTCGGGAACATCATCGTGGGCGGCCGGTCGGTCACCGGCTCGGCCCCGACGACGACCGGCGACCTCAAGTACAAGCGCACGTACACGGACGGCGAGCTGTACGCGGCGGTGACGGGCTACGCGTCGCAGGCGTACGCGCCGACCCAACTGGAGGGCATCTACACCGACCTGCTCAACGGCACGGACAGCCGGCTGAAGTCCGTGATGGACACCCTCACCAACCAGCGGGCCGACCCGGGCAACGTCGTCACGACGATCGACCCGGACGTGCAGAAGGCGGCGTACGACGCGCTCGGCGACAAGAAGGGCGGGGCCGTCGCCATCGACCCGAAGACCGGGAAGATCCTCGCGGTCGTGTCGACCCCGTCGTACGACCCCTCGTCGCTGACCGACGCCAACACGGCGGGAGTGGCCTGGAAGAAGCTCACCTCGGACCCGGACAAGCCCCTGACCAACCGTGCGCTGCGCCAGCCGCTGCCGCCGGGTTCGACGTTCAAGCTGGTCGTGGCGGCGGCAGCGCTGGAGGACGGGCTGTACTCGTCGGTGGACGAGAAGACCGACAGTCCGAACCCGTACCCGCTGCCGGGCACGACCGGGGTGCTGGAGAACGAGAACCCGAGTGCGCCGTGCGCGAACGCCTCGATCCGGGTGGCGTTGCAGTACTCCTGCAACAACGTCTTCGGGAAGATGGCCGTCGACCTGGGCCAGGAGAAGGTCAAGGCGATGGCCGAGAAGTTCGGCTTCAACGACGACAAGCTGGACGTGCCGGTGCGGGCCTACACGAGCGTGTACCCGTCGGACATGTATCCCTCGGAGACGGCCCAGACGGGCATCGGCCAGTTCGACGTCACGGCGACGCCGCTCCAGATGGCCATGGTGTCGGCGGCCATAGCCAACGGCGGCAAGCTGGTTTCGCCCCATATGGTTTCGCAGATCACCAACAGCGGTGGTGATGTGTTGCAGGACTACGACGACGAGGCGGGCTCGAAGGAGATCGTCAGCTCATCGACCGCCGAGCAGTTGCAGTCGGCGATGCAGACGGTCGTGGAGGAGGGCACCGGCACGAACGCCCAGATCCCGGGCGCGACCGTGGGCGGCAAGACGGGTACGGCCCAGCACGGCGAGAACAACAGCGAGGTGCCGTACGCCTGGTTCACCTCGTACGGGAAGTCCGACTCGTCGGGCAAGGAGGTCGCCGTGGCGGTCGTCGTGGAGCAGTCGAACGCGGCCCGCTCGGAGGTCAGCGGCAACGGCCTGGCGGCGCCGGTCGCCAAGGCGATGATGGAAGCTGCGTTGAAGGACTGAACCTCCGCCGCCCGAAAGCCGTCTGTACAGACAGATGGGCCGCCCCCTTCCCCCCGGGGGCGGCCCTTCGCCGTCACTGCACGCCTGGCGTCACTTGGCTCCGAGCAGCTGCTCGATCGGGTCGATCGCGAAGTACACGAGGAACAGCGCCGAGGTCCCCCACAGCAGCCAGTGGACCTCCTTGGCCTTGCCGAGCACGGTCTTGATGACGACGTAGGCGAGGAAGCCGGCGCCGATGCCGTTGGTGATGGAGTAGGTGAACGGCATCACGGCGATGGTGAGGAACGCGGGGATGGCGATGTCGTAGCGGTCCCAGTCGATGTGCTTGACCTGGGTCATCATCAGGAAGCCGACGGCGACCAGGGCGGGGGCGGCCGCCTGGAGCGGGACGATGGTGAGCAGCGGGGTCAGGAACAGCGCGAGGCCGAACAGTGAGCCGGTGACCAGGTTGGAGAAGCCGGTGCGCGAGCCCTCGCCGACGCCGGCCGCCGACTCGATGTAGGAGGTCGCCGAGGAGGCCGAGGCCGCACCGCCCGCGACCGCCGCGGCACCGTCGATCAGCAGCACCCGGCCGAGGTTCGGGACCTTGCCCTCTTCGTCGAGCAGGCCGGCCTCGGCGCTGATGCCGACGACCGTGCCCATGGTGTCGAAGAAGTCCGACAGGATCAGGGTGAAGATCAGCAGGACGACGGTGATGACCCCGACGCCGGGGGCGCTGAAGGCACCGAACAGGTCGAAGTCGCCGATGAGTCCGAAGTCGGGGGCGTCGACGAGCTTGTCGGGCCAGGACGGTGTGGTCAGGCCCCAGCTCTTGATGTCGGCTATGGAGTTGATCACTATCGCCAGCGCCGTCATGGTGACGATGCTGATCAGGATGGCGCCCTTGACCTTGCGGGCGAGCAGGCCGATCGTCAGCAGGACGCCGAGGCAGAAGACGAGAATCGGCCATCCGGTGAGCGTTCCCGTGCCGCCCAGCTGAACCGGCACGGTGGTGTTCGCGGCGTCCGGGATGCGGCTGACGAACCCGGCGTCGACGAAGCCGATGAAGGCGATGAACAGGCCGATGCCGACGCTGATCGCCTGCTTGAGCGGCTGGGGTATGGCGTGCATGACGGCCTCGCGCAGGCCGGTCACCACCAGTACGCAGATCAGCAGGCCTTCGAGGACGATCAGGCCCATCGCGTCGTCCCAGCTCATCAGCGGGGCGATCTGGAAGGCGACCACGGCGTTCAGGCCGAGTCCGGCGGCGAGCGCGAGGGGCAGATTGCCGCCCACGCCCATGATGATCGTCATGACCGCGGCCACCAGGGCGGTGGCGGTGGTGAGTTGGACGGCGTCCAGCTGGTGCCCGAACTTGTCCTTCGCGCTGCCCAGGATGATGGGATTCAGGACAAGGATGTAGGCCATCGTGAAGAACGTGGCGAAGCCGCCGCGTATCTCACGGCCGAAGGTGGATCCCCGCTCGGAGATCTTGAAGAACCGGTCGACGCTGTTCACCGCTGGTGGTGCGGCGTCGGGCCGGTCGGCCACCTTCTGCGATTCGGACATGACTGGTGCTCCTCGGTGCCTGGGTGATCGGTGTGCGGATGCTGGCTGGATTGTTCCCGCGTTGAACCACGTTCAGGTTTTCTTCGTGTTACGGAATCAGAGTCCGGCCCGCCATACGCCGTTCGAAGCTCCGTACGAACCATCCTGAGAACGCTGCTACGCTTCCCGATCTCGTCCGGACCTCCCCCGGATGATCACATGTCATCAACATGACACTCACAGGCACCCCGGCCGGGAGTGTCCGAAGCCGCTGCGAGGAGAGGTCGCCCGTGGGCACAGTCGTCGACGACGCCGCCTCCGTGGAGTTCCACGCCTTCTTCGAGCGTCACTACGCAGAGCTGTCCCGCCTGGCCTACCTGCTGACGGGCGAGTCGGACGCCGCCGACGACCTGGCGGCGGACGCGTTACTGGCGCTGTGGCACCGCTGGGACCGGGTGCGCGCGGCCGACCATCCGGCGGCGTACGCGCGCGGTGTGGTCGCCAACCTGGCCCGTACCCGGATCCGCAGCGCCGTGCGGGAGCGGCGGCGCATCGCCCTGTTCTGGTCGCAGCGCGAGGAGAACACCGAGAACCCGGACGTCGCGGGCGTGGTCGACGTCCAGGAGGCGTTGCGCAGGCTGCCGTTCCGCAAGCGGGCCTGTGTGGTGCTGCGGCACGCGTTCGACCTCTCGGAGAAGGACACCGCGCTCGCCCTCGGCGTCTCGGTGGGTACGGTGAAGAGCCAGACCTCCAAGGGAATGGCCGAACTCCAGCGGTTGCTGGGCACACAGGGCGTACCGCGGCGGATGCACGCGACGGTGGGCGCTCCCCGTTGCTCGCCGGTCGTGGAAAGCTTGCGGGCGCGCACCGGTGAGGGCGGAGGAAGGGAGCGATGACCATGCGGCGGGACGTGCACGAGGAGCTGCGCGCCCGGCTGCACGAGGCGGCCGGGACGCACGAGCCCGAGCGGGAGCGCATCCTGGCCCGGGTCGAGCGCGGTATGGCCGCTCCGGCCGGCTCCGGGCACCGGGCGACGCGTCCGCCCGTGTTCGGGTGGATGCGGGTGGCCGGTGCGACGGCCGCGGTGGCGGGTGTGCTGGCGGTGGGCGGTTACGCGGTCGCGTCCGCGGTGAAGGAGGAGACCTCCCCGCAGCAGCAGGACGTGGCGACGTCTCCGACCCCCACGCCCACGCCGTCGCCGGAGGCGACGAGCCGGGCCCCCGCGCCGCCGGTGGATCCCACACCGTCCGCCCCGCCGGAGCACCGCGAGTCCGCTCCACCGCCCTCGCGGACGCCGAGCACCTCCGTCACCGGGCGGCCGCCCGCCGCCACGGAGGACGGGCCGCTGTGGTCGGACGGCTCGGTCGACCCGCACAGCAACGACTTCTGGGCGCAGAGCAACATCACGATCAAGACGCGCGAGGAACTGACCGCGCTGACCGTGCGGTTGAGCATCGCCCAGACCGGCGGGGTCTCCGACGCGGGCGCCTGGCGGTCGCTGCCCGAGCAGGACTTCACACTCACGGTCGGCGAGCGGGACGGCTTCCTCGTCTACACCTGGACCCTCAAGGAGGGCCGTAAGGTCCCGGCGGGCGAGTGGGTGTTCGCGGGCCAGTTCGGCCACGAGCGCGGCGGCCGTGACGCCGGGGCCGACCGCTACGCGCTGACGGCCGCGGCCGGTTCGGAGCGGCTGTCCGTGGGCGGTGGCTTCGCGGCCGTGGACGACGCCGAAGACGACTCGTGAAAAATTCCTGAAGCCACGGCAACCCATTCCTCACCAGTGGCGACCACCAGGCGCAAGAGTCACCCCCCATTGAGGAATCGGTACATGACTGCACCAGCAGAACAGCGCGTCCGCCATCGCCGCCGGGTCACCAAGCGGCGGGCGCTGATCGCCGGGTTATCGGCGTTCGGCATCACGGGAGCGGCGATCGTCACCACGTCGATGCTGTCCACCGCGGGCGCCGCGTCCTCCTGGCCCACGGACAAGGGCAAGACGCCCGTGTCGCAGACCATCCCGGTCTCCGGTGTCCGCGACGGCGGGATGAAGATGTTCTACGGCTCCGGCGCGCTCGGCGGCGACAGCCAGGACGAGGGTCAGGCCCCCCTCTTCGAGCTGGCCGACGGCGCGGTGCTGAAGAACGTCATCATCGGCACCCCGGCCGCGGACGGTGTGCACTGCAAGGGCAGCTGCACGCTCCAGAACGTGTGGTGGACGGACGTCGGCGAGGACGCGGCCAGCTTCAAGGGCAAGTCGTCGTCGGCCGTGTACAAGGTGATCGGCGGCGGCGCGAAGAACGCCGACGACAAGGTGCTCCAGTTCAACGGCGCAGGCACGCTGAACGTGTCGGGCTTCCAGGTGCAGAACGCCGGGAAGCTGGTGCGCTCCTGCGGCAACTGCAAGACGCAGTACAAGCGCACGGTCGTGCTGAACGACATCGACGTCACCGCGCCGATGAACTCGATCGTCGGCGTGAACGCCAACTACGGCGACACGGCCACGCTGTCGAAGATCCGCATCCACGGCGACAGCAAGAAGAAGATCAAGACGTGTGTGCGCTTCGAGGGCAACAACACGGGCAAGGAGCCCAAGGAGCTGACCCCGCCCGGGCCGGACGGCAAGACCTGCAAGTTCAAGGCCTCGGACATCAGCTACCAGTGATGCCGCAGCACGTGTGAGCTCCGGCCTGCCCGAATCCCCCTTGGGCCGGCCGGATGCCGGATGTCCGGGCCCCCAGTCGGACTTCCCGGCACCCGACCCTCCGGAGCCCCCCTCCGGACGGTCGAACAGCCCCGGCCGAGCCCCCCTCGGCCGGTCGGCAGGACGCCCCCGCCGGTTCGCACCGGCGGGGGCGTCGTCGTGTGCGCGCGCTCGGCGGAGTCCCTAGAAGTACGACGAGCCGTTCGAGGCCCGAGGTTAAAGATCAAGCTAGGGGGTGTCCGCAAAGTCCATCGTCGAACCGATGGCCGTGGAGCCGGTCGTCAGGAACGTGGTCGCGGGGAGGGAGCCGTCCGCCCGGCGCGCTCCGTACGCGCTTCTCGCGTCCGTCGACCTGAAGGGCGGGGTGGCGACGCCGCTGTCCCAGTTGTTGCCGGCGGAGACGGCCGAGGACCCCGGTTCGGCGGGGCCGCCCTTGTCGCCCACGGCGAGGTTCTCGCCGAGGCGGGCCTTGCCCGTGGCGAAGTAGAAGCCCTTGTGGGCGTTGGCGTACGTGGTGTTGCGGTTCACGGCGATGGGACCGGTGTTGGAGTTCTCGGTGAAGCCGTGCAGCGCGTTGCCCCAGGCGGCGTTGTTGCTGACGACATGGGCGACCGATGCTCCGCCGCCACCCAGTTCGAAACCGTTGCCGTTGCCCTCGAAGGCCGGGTCGTTCCAGCGGTTCTCGCCGTTGCCGAAGGCCCAGGAGTGCTCGATGGTGACCGGTGAGGAGAACTGCCAGAGGTCGAGGCCGTCGTCGGAGTTGTTGTACAGCCGGGCGCCGGTGATCCTGTTGCCCGTCCCGGAGCCGAACTTGACGGCGATGCCGTCGGCGTTCTGGCCGTGGCCGGCCGGGTCGTAGTTGCCGTGGCTGTCCAGGTTCTGCACGAGGTTGCCGGTGGTGCCGTCGCCGCGCAGGGTGAAGCCGGAGTCGCCGTTGTCCGCGGTGACGAGGTTCTTGAAGATGCCGCCGGCGGAGGACGTGGCGACGAAGCCCTGGGCCGGTGAGTTGACGAAGGCGAGGTTCTCGACGGTCCAGTGGTCGCCGTGGAGGGCGGCGAGCCAGGAGCCGTCTGGCAGTTCGGAGCCGTCGATCCGGACCTTCTCGCTGCCGTACGCCCGCAGGGTGATACGCGCCGAACGGGTGCCGTTCGCCGTGGACTTGAGAGTCGCGGCCGGGTAGTAGGTGCCGCCGCGAACCTGGATGGTGGTCCCCGCGGTGGCGTTCTTCACGGCTGCTTCGAGCTGTGCCGCGGTGGAGACGGTGACCGTCGACGAGGCGGCCTGCGCGCCGCCGCCGGAGAGCCCGAGGTAGACGCCGCCCGCCCCCGAGGCGCAGGCCACCGCGGCGGCGATGGCGAGCGTACGTGTCCTGCGGTGGCGTCCTGCGCTGAGCAGCACGGAGCGTTCCTTTCCTGGGGAATGGGGACGGAAACGGTTCGGAGGGGCCCGCTCCGGTGCGTTTCCGACCAACAGTCGCCGCCGTGCCGCGAAAGGGTTGCCGCCGTCACGTGCTCGGCGCCCGACCTTCCGAAATTTTCGGAACCACTGGCCTCATGCACACCCGTTGACGCCCTGTCCCCGTGCGGTGAAACTCCGAGAGCCGCTATCCAACAGAATCCCCCAGACTCCGACAGGAAGTGTCATGCGCCCCCGCACGCTCCTGCTGCCGTTCCTGGCCCTGACCGGCCTCCTCCTGACCCTTCTCACGGCGCCACCCAGCACCGCGGACCCCGGAGCCCCACCCGTGAAGCACTCCAAGTACGCCGGCTACCTCTTCGCCTACTTCACGGGCGAAGGCACCGCCGACGGCGAGCAGATCCGTTACGCCCTCAGCCGGGGCAACGACGCGCTGCACTGGCGTGAGCTGAACGCCGGCAAGCCGGTCCTGACGTCGACGATCGGCGAGAAGGGCCTGCGCGACCCGTTCGTGATCCGCTCCCCCGAGGGCGACAAGTTCTATCTGATCGCCACCGACCTGCGGATGTACAAGAACTCCAGCGGCAGCTGGGACCAGGTCCAGCGGCACGGCAGCAAGTCGATCATGGTCTGGGAGTCCACCGACCTGGTCAACTGGACCGACCAGCGCCTGGTGAAGGTCTCCCCGGACAACGCGGGCAACACCTGGGCCCCGGAGGCCTACTGGGACGACGAGCTCGGTGAGTACGTCGTCTTCTGGGCGTCGAAGCTGTACGCCGACGACGACCCGGAGCACAAGGGCAACACGTACAACAAGATGATGTACGCGACGACCAAGGACTTCCGGACCTTCAGCGAGCCGAAGATCTGGAACGACCCCGGCTACTCGGTGATCGACTCCACGGTCGTCAAGTACAAGGACGAGTACTACCGCTACACCAAGGACGAGCGGGACCCCAGCTCCTCCAGCCCCTGCTCGAAGTTCATCACCGGTGAGAAGTCGACGTCCCTGACCTCGACCAAGTACGACTTCGTGGCCGACTGCATCGGCAAGGGCGCGATGGACCGCGGTGAGGGCCCGACGGTGTTCAAGTCGAACACCGAGAAGAAGTGGTACCTGTTCATCGACGAGTACGGCGGCCGCGGCTACATCCCGTTCGAGACCACCGACCTCGCCTCGGGCAAGTGGACCCCGTCCACGGACTACCAGCTCCCGGCGAGCCCCCGGCACGGCACGGTGCTCCCGGTGACGCAGAAGGAGTACGACCGGCTGCTGGCGGCGTACCCGTCGACGCCCGCCTCGGTCGTGGACGCGACGGCGAAGCACCAGAAGGGCTACTCCATCGTCACGGGCAGCGCCTCGAAGGTCGTGCTGCCGATGGAGCCCAACGCCGATCTGCGCGGCCTCGCCCCGAAGCTGTGGGTGGGCAAGGGCGCGACGCTGAGCCCGAAGTCCGGCACCCGGCGCGACTTCCGCACGCCGCAGAAGTACACCGTGACAGCGGCCGACGGCACCAAGCGCACCTGGACGGTCGAGGCGGTCCGCACCCGCAGCCCCATGCTGCCCGGCCTGAACGCCGACCCGGACGTGCACTACCTGAACGGCAGGTACTGGATCTACCCGACGACGGACGGCTTCCAGGGCTGGAGCGGCACGAAGTTCAAGGCGTACTCGTCGAAGGACCTGGTCCACTGGAAGGACCACGGCGTCATCGTCGACCTCGGGCCTGACGTGACCTGGGCCGACAAGTACGCCTGGGCGCCCGCGATCGCCGAGCGGAACGGCAAGTACTACTTCTACTTCTGCGCCGAGCAGCAGATCGGCGTGGCGGTGGCCGACTCCCCCGCCGGCCCCTTCAAGGACGCGCTCGGCAAGCCGCTGGTCGCCAAGGGCGGATCGCTCAAGGGCCAGATGATCGACCCGTCGGTCTTCACGGACGACGACGGGCAGGCGTACCTGTACTGGGGCAACGGACGCGGGTACGTCGTTCCGCTGGGCGACGACATGGTGTCCTTCGACGCGTCGAAGGTGCAGGACATCACCCCGGACAACTTCCGCGAGGGCGCCTTCGTGATCAAGCGGAAGGGCACGTACTACTTCATGTGGTCGGAGGACGACACCCGCAGCGAGAACTACCACGTGGCGTACGCGACGGGACCGTCCCCGCTCGGCCCGTGGACCAAGCGAGGGACGATCCTTCAGAAGCGGCCCGAGTACGGCATCCTCGGCACCGGTCACCACTCGGTGGTGAACACCCCCGGCACCGACGACTGGTACATGGTCTACCACCGCTTCGCCCTCAACGGCCCCGGCAGGCCCGGCGGCGACGGCATGCACCGCGAGACCACCATCGACCGCATGGAGTTCGCGGCGGACGGCACGATCAAGCCGGTGGTGCCGACGCTGGAGTCGGTGAAGCCGGTACGGACGAAGGAGAGTGACTAACCGACGAAGTACGTCGGGTTGGGCAGCTTGTAGGTCCTGTCGGCGTAGCCGCCCTCGAGGTCCGAGTACTGGTCGCCGAAGTTGGCGATGATCTCGTACCCGAGGTCCTTCTCGATGTGCTGACGGGTGCCGGACTTGTACTGCACGGTGGTGCAGGTCCAGGCGCCCGGCGTGGCGCAACCGCTCAGGTACGAGGGCGGGTTCGCGGTGTTCTTGAGGAACATGTGGTCGGCGTCGAGGTTCACCTCGACGCCGACCTTCTTCAGGTTCTCGACCGCTGCGGAGCGCTGCGCCTCGCTCAGGCCCGAGTTGTAGAAGACCTCGACGCCCTTCTTCTCGGCGTACCGCACCAGCTCGGGGCTGCCGAAGACGGCCGGGCGGTCGGCCTTGTTGACGTAGGCCGCCCAAGTGGCCGAGTTGTAGGTGTAGTTGTTGCGCTTCTCGTAGTCCAGGCTGAGCAGCAGCGTGTCGTCGATGTCGAAGACGACGGCGGGCTTCTCGCCCTTGTGCCGCGCCTTGCGGGCGGCCTGGTCGATGTACTTTCTCGCGGACGCGTCGAGGCGCGCGAGGTCCTTGGCGTAGGGGCTGTCGGCGGACGCCTGGTAGACGCCGTTCGCGTCTGCCGTGGTGCCGTAGTAGCTGTCGATGTCCTTGACCAGGAGCCCGATGTTGTAGGGCTCGTGCGTGGAGTTGGCCGTGGACTGACCGGCGGTGGCCGCGCCGGCGCCGTAGAGGGCGGCGCCGGCGACGGCACAGGCCGTGGCGACGGCCGCGATACGCAGTGGCTTATGCATGACAAGTCTTCTACGCGCGTCACCCGCCTGGACGCCAGACGCTTTACCCGATCGAGACCTTGAGTGGGCCAAAAAACGGGTCAAGCGCCCCGGGAGGCGGGTCAGTTCATCGAGGATGGAGCGGGGTTCACAGGACGGAGTCGAGCCATGTGAAGACCTCGTCCTGCATGCGGTCGACGAAGACGTGGCCGAGGTCGGGCCAGGTCTTGAGGTGCAACCGCTCCTCGGCGTGGTGCGAACGCCAGAGGGCGCGCAGCTTGTCGTGGGCCACCCGTACGCCGTCGGCGGGGAAGAGGGTGTCCAGCGCGCCGCTGAAGAAGAGCATCGGCCTGGGTGCGGCGATGCCCGCCACGTCGGGGAAGTCGAGGAACCGGGGCAGGCCCGGGTGGAGCATGTAGTACGACGACTGCCCGCGCAGCGTGTTGTTGCCGGGCACCATCATTTCCTTCAGGCCGGTCATCCAGCACACGCTCGCGGCGGCCGCGATGTCGTCGCTGAGGGCGGCGGTCTGCCAGGCGCGGTAGGCGCCCATGGAGAAGCCGACGGCCGCGACCCGGCGGGCGTCCACGCGGTCGAGGCCGGCCAGGAACCCGGCGGCGCGGGCGTCCTCGCGTGCCATGAGTCCGGCGAGTGAGGAGCCGAGGTTGTAGAAGTTGGCGGCCAGGGCCTGCTGCTGCTCGTAGGCGAGGGGCCCGCGGTCGCCCCAGCCGAGAGCGTCCAGGCACAGCACCACATAGCCCCGCCGGGCCAGTTCGTCGCCGACGAACCGCCCGCTGAAGTACTTGTCCGCCCAGGCCCGGGCGGACGTGAGACGCGTGTCGTCGTACCAGGGCCGGACCAGTTTCTCCTTGCCGATGTCGAACTTGGCGCCGTGGTCGTGCAGGAGCAGCACGGCGGGGAAGGGCCCGCGGCCGTGCGGGGTGAGCAGTACGCCGCGCACCCGTTCGTGGCGGGTGAGGGAGACGGTGACCAACTCCCTTGTGTAACCCTCCCCTTGGGCACGGCCACCGACCTCCGGTGCGTACGGCGTCCCGTCCTGCCGTTCGACGAGCAGGTGCTCCTCGACCGTGGCCCGGGCGGCACGCCGCCAGGCGCGGAAGTCGCGGATCGGGGATCTCCCCCAGGCGAGCGGGAAGGTCAGGGCGTCCTTCAGCGCCGGGTGGAAGTCGGGCAGCGGACCGTCCACGACGGCCGCCGCCGCCCCGCTCACCGGTCCCCCGGCGAGCAGCGCCGTGCTCGCCCCGACCACGAACGTCCGCCGGCCGAGCCGCTCATGGGTGCCCATACGACCTCCCTGTTCCGGCGTGCCGCAGCACGTACCGCTCGACCGCCGACGGGGACGTCAGGGCGCGGTAGTCGTACACCTCGGCGGGATCCCAGCCGACGTCGGTTTCGAGGCCCAGACCGCTCGCCACGGCGTTGAGCCGGGCGGGCCGGCCGTTGAACCAGGAGCCGGTGTCGCGGAACCGTTCGCCCCCGTAGTCCGCGACGGCGAGCGACGGCCCGCCCCCGGGATACCGGAAGACATTGCGCTCGGAGAAGATCGCGGACTCCACGCCGACACCCAGGGCGTAGAGCGGCGCCTGCCCCCGGTGGACGTTGTTGACGACGTGCACCTGCCCGAAGCGGACCCGGGGGGCGCGCTGCACGATGCCGCTGAACAGGTTTCGGACGAAGGTCACTTTGAGGTGCCCCCGGTCGCGGTCGCCGCGTCCATCACCCGACCCGATGAGGATCGCCTTGTCGTGGTCCTCGAACCGGCTGTCGGAGACCGTGACGAAGTCGGAGCCGTCCTCGATGTCCAGCAGCCCGTCGTGTCGCTGCACGCGCTCGCCGTGGAAGCCGAGGGGCGCCTCGCGGTCCGGGAAACGGCCGTCGGTGAAAGTGCAGTGGTCGATCCAGATGTGCCTGCCGGTGATCACGGTCAGCGCGTCGAAGCGGGCGTCCCAGCTGCCCCGTGTGCCGTCGCCCGGGGACCAGGTGGTGAAGTGGTCGACGGGCGCCTCCAGGTGCAGGTTCCGCACGATGATGTTGCTGCCGGTGTTGACCGTCAGGAACACCCCGAGCAGCCGGGCGTCGCGGCCCGCGCCGACGAGGGTCGTGTTGCTCGGCACGGTGAGCTGGATCTGTGCCTTCTCCTTGTTCGACCCGGTCTGGCGCAGCTGCCGTTGCTGCTTGCAGTAGTCGTAGCGGGTGTCGGACCAGACGGCGCCGTCCTCGCCGAAGCAGGACATGTACTTGCCGAGGTCGTATCCGGGCGCGTAGTCCTGCTCGCCGAGCAGGGAACCGTCGTCCGCCTCGTGCCCGGAGATGTCACCGGCGACCCGGATGACCTTGGGCGCGGTGGGGGCTCCGTCGTTCGCCAGGGCCTGCTTGAGCTCGGCGCGGGTGTCCACCGTCCAGGTCGTACCGCCCGCCCCGCCGGTGGTTCCCGAGCCGGTGGAGGCCCAGCCGACGGGGGCGCGTTCGGCGGCGGAGGCCGGCGAGGCCGGCCAGAGCAGGCAGAGACCGAGGAGGAGAACCGCGGCCCTACGCATAGGGCCGCCAGTCGCCGAGGTACGTCTCCCTGGTGTGCGACCGGGCCTGGACGCGGGTGAGTTGCGGCCGGTTCTCCGGTACGTGAATCGCCGCCCCGGCCCCCGGGTTCCGGTACTCGGCGAACCGCATCGACTGCCAGGGAAAGGCCTCGCGCATGTTGGTGTACGGGGCCACCGCGTCGATGCCCGGCCCGATCCGGGTCTCCCGCACCACCAGCGACGGCCAGGCCGTGGTCTCGTACGACGGCACCCAGGGCCGGGCCAGCTTGTACGCCCCGTCCTCGGCGCCGGAGGTGATACGGCAGCGGACGGCGAGGATGCCGTACGGGTTCGCCCGGGCCGTGGAGGGCGCGAAGACCATGCCCTTGGGTGTGAAGTCGACGTCCCGTGCCAGTGTGCGGAAGTGGCACTGCTCGAACACGGCGGTCGCCCGCCCGAAGACGAAGTCGACGTCGCCCTCGATGTAACAGTGCCGGAAGTACTGCCGGTCGAAGGTGCCGAGCGCGGTCGTGTCGGTGAAGAGGGTGTCCTGGTGGGCCAGGAAGCGGACGTTGTCGAAGGACGACCGGTCCCCCGTCACGTACGCGGCGACTGCCTGGGTGCCGGTGATATCGGGGTGGTCGGCACGCAACCAGTCGTTGGCGAGGGTGAGGTCGCGGACGGTCAGTCCGGGGGCCGCCGAGGTGAAGGTGGCGGAGCCCGCCGTGCCGTACGTTCCCGAACCGTCGGGCTTCTGGGTGCCGTTGGCGTGGTCGTACACGATGACGACGTCACGCGGGTCGCGGGTCGCCCCGCGCAGGGTCAACTCCGCCTTGTCCGCGGGGATTTTGACGACCTCGCGGTACGTGCCCGGGTGCACGACGACCGTCCAGCGGGGGCCGGTCACCGCGTCCACGGCCGCCTGGACCGAGCCGCCGGGGCGGACGTGCAGGACGCGGTGGCGCGGCGCGGCGGAGGCGGACCGGGAGCCGGCGGCGGTCAGGCCGCCGACGACGCCGGCGACCAGGAGAGTGCGTCGGCGCATCTCAGCACGCCCCCGGTGGCCGCCAGTCGCCGAGCCAGGTGGCACGGGTCGCCGACCGGGCCTGCTCGTCGGTGAGCTGGGGCCGGTTCTCCGGGACGGTGACGACGGCGCCCGGGCCGGTGTTGCGGTATTCGGCGAAGCGCTGGTCCTGCCAGGGGTGGGCGTCCCGCATGTTGGCGTAGGGCGCGACCGCGTCGATGCCCGGGCCCAGCCAGGTGTTGCGCACCGTGAGCATCGGGCGGACGGTGGTGCTGGAGGTGGGCACCCAGGGGCGGGCCAGCTTGTAGTAGCCGTCCGGGGCCTCGCTGCTGACGTGGCCGCGCGTCACGAGGTAGCCGTGCGGGTTGGCGCGCTCCGTGGAGGGGGCGAAGACGAAGCCGTACGGGGCGCCGGACGCGTCGGTGCGGTTCAGGGTACGGAAGTGGCAGTGTTCGAAGACGGCCGTGGCCCGGCCGAAGACGAAGTCGACGTCACCCTCGACGTAGCAGTGCGAGAAGAACTGGCGGGCGACGAGGCTCGCGGAGTTGGAGTCGGCGTACAGGGTGTCCTGGCAGCCGAGGAAGCGGCAGTGGTGGAAGGCCGAGCGGTCGCCCTGCACCTTGATGGCGACGGCCTGGGTGCCGGTGATGTCGGGGTGGTCGGCGCGCAGGAAGTCGTTGGCGAAGGTGATGCGGTGGGCGGTGAAGCCGTCGGCCCGGACGGTGGTGGTGGCGGAGCCGGTGGTGCCGTAGGTGCCGCCGCCGGGCTTGGGCGTCCCGGCCGCGTTGTCGTACACGATCACGACGTCACGGGGGTCCTCGGAGGCGCCGATCCAGGTCGCCTCGGTACGGGTGGCGTCGACGGCGACCGTCTCCCGGTAGGTGCCCGGCGCGATGACCAGCGTCCAGCCGCTGCCTCCCCCAGTGCTGAACGCCTGGGAGGTACCCCCAGCGGCGGCGACGGCTTCCCGGACGGAGGTGTGGTCGCCGCGGCCGTGCGGATCGACGTACAGCGTCTTCGGGTTGAGGCGGGCGGCCGGTGAACCGTACCGGCCGAACGGGCGCTGCCGCCCGGTGGCCCGCGCGGGGACCGGCGCGGGGGCGAGTGCGGCGCCCGCCCCGGCGCTCGCGACGAGGAATCCCCTGCGGGAGAGAGAACGGTGGAAGTGCGAGGACATGCGGCTGCCCCTTCGCGGTGCGGCTCGTGCGGGGTGATGGTCCGAGGAGGGGCCGGCCGGGCGCACCTCGTGGCGTGCGCCCGGACCGGCCGGTTCTCGGGGGCGTCAGCAGATGCGGCCGGCGCCCGCGCGGTGGTCGACGATCCCGGGGACGGCCTTCGCCGGGTCGACCTTGGTCCGCAGGGTCGGCGTCCAGCCGGCGCCCGACCGGAGGGTCTCGCCGGGGATCTCCGCGTTGTGCACGGCGATCAGGTCGGTCAGCTTGCCGTTGACGTGGTTGTTCGCGGCGGTGACCGGCGAATCCATCCACTTCTTGAGGATCTTCGCCGGGCTGACCCCGCTCGGCAGCGTGAAGGCGTTGTGCTCGGCGACGAGCTGGGACTCCTTGCCGATGCCGAAGCTGTAGACGTAGTCCTGTCCGGCCACGTAGTGGTTGTTGTACGTGTCGACCTGCCCGAAGCGGACGCGCGGCGCGCGCTCGACCAGGTTGCGGAACAGGTTGTGGTGGAGCGTCACCTTGAGCTTGCCCCGGTCGCCCACGGCCGTCGACTCGCTGTCGCTGTTGCCGATCATGAGCGTCTTGTCGTGGTCGGCGAAGACGTTCCAGGAGGCGGTGACGTAGTTGGATCCCCGGACGATGTCCAGCTGGCCGTCGTGCTGCTGGTACAGGGTGCCGAAGTACGTCGGTGCCTTGCTGTCGGGGTGGCTGCCGTCGGTGAAGGTGTTGTGGTCCATCCAGACATGGGTGGAGCCGTAGACGACGGCGGTGTCGTACTCGGAGTTCCAGGCGCCCGTGGAGGTGTCGGTCGGGTCCCACTGCGGGAAGCAGTCGAGGGGGCTCTCGAAGGTGAGGTTGCGGACGATGACGTTGTCGACGCCCTTGATCTGGAGGCTGGCGCCCTTGAAGCCCGCGTTCTTCCCGACGCCGATGATGGTGGTGTTGGCGGGCACGTTGGCCTTGATGGCCTGGTCCTGGTTGTCGGCGGAGGCGCGGCGCAGTCCCTCGGGGCTGTCGGCGGGCTCGCCGCTCAGGTCCTTGTCCAGCCCCCACGTCTCGGGCGCGTACTTCTTCAGATAGGCGTCGAAGTCGTACCCGGGCACGGCGAAGGCGTCACACCCCTCGGAGACCGCGTCGATGGTCCCCTTCACCTTGATGATCTTCGGTGCGCTGCCGCCCGCGGCGAGGGCGGCCTTGAACTGGGCCCAGGTGGTCACGGTGTACACGTGCTCGGCGTCCGCGGCGGCACCACCGGTGGTGCCGGTGCCGTACGACCCCCAACCGTCCTTCGCTCCGAGCGTCTGCCGGGCGGGATCGCGGGAGTCGGCCTGGGCGGCGGCGGTGCCGGTGAGGGAGAGCACCAGTGCGGTGCATCCGGCGAGGACGACGACCCTCTTCGTCATGGCATGCCCATGCCATCTACGTGTGTGCATGGCGCGGATCTCCTTTTCCAGGGACGGGGGGGTGTTACGCGGTGGCCTTCGGCCAGGTGATCCAGGACTCGGGAATCGTCTCGTCCAGCCGGCGCACCTCGCTCGGCGCGAGCACCCGCGTACGCAGCAACTCCCGCGCGACCAGCCGCGCCACGGCGATCGCACCGGGCGGGTTGAAGTGCGTGTTGTCCTGCTCGGTCGCGGTCCAGTTGAAGTACTTCTTCGTCTCCTCGACCCCCAGCCTCTGCCACAGCGCGATCGACAGCGCCTGGATGTCGAGCAGCGTCACCTGCTCCTCCTTGGCGAGCGCCCGCATCGCCGCCGGGTATTCGCCGTGCGTCGTCAGAGCCTTGCCGGCCGCGTCGAACTTGCGCCGCTCGACGGACGTGGCGAGCACGGGCCGCGCCCCGCGCGCCCGGGCCCCGTCGATGTACATCCGCAGGTGGTCCTGGTACGTCGTCCAGGGCTCGGTGTACCGGGCGGGGTCGCTCACCTTCGCGTCGTTGTGACCGAACTGGATGAGCAGGAAGTCGCCCGGCTGGATCTGCCGCAGGATGACGCCGAGCCGTCCTTCGTCGACGAAGCTCTTGGAACTGCGGCCGTTGACCGCGTGATTGGCGACCGGCCGATCCTTGTGGAGGAAGAACGGCAGCGCCATTCCCCACCCGGTCTCGGGCGCCGCGTCGGTGTACTTCTGGGCGGCGGTGGAGTCACCGGCGATGTAGAGGGTTCGGGCGCGGCGGCCGGTGGCCTGTGCGGTACCGGTCATGGCGACGGTGAGGGGAACGGCGGCAACAGCGGCCGTGGTGACTTGTCTACGGCTCAGTGACACGACAGACCTTTCGTTCAGCGGGCCCCCGGGGGCGCGGGGGTGCGGTGTTTTCCGTACGCGGCTGCGCCGCGTGTGCGCGACCAGCCCGGGGCGACCCGCAGCCTGCACACCACAGGCCGCCCCAGGGCGAGACCGGGCACCTCAGCCCTTCTGCTGGTCCCACTCCGCCTGAGCCTCGTTCAGCTGATCGGCCATCTTGTCCAGGAAATCCTTGGCGCTCATGTCGCCGAGCAGGACCTTCTGGAAGTCGGGCTCGTTTTCGGCCTTGGAGATGGTGTTCCAGTCCGGCAGGTAGTACGGCAGCTGGACGATGGTGGTGGAGCCGTCGTTGAGGGCCTCGGCGGCGAGCTTGGTCGGCTCGGCCTTGGAGATCCAGGCGTCCTTGGCGGCGTCCGTGTGGGACGGGATGGCGCCGGCCGACTCGTTCCACTTGGAGTTGGACTCGTGCGAGGCGGCGAACTCGATGAACTTCCAGGCGGCCTCCTTGTTCTTGGAGCTCTTGAACAGGCCGAGGCCGTCGACCGGGTTGGAGATCTGGACGCGCTTGCCGCCCGGGCCGGTGGGCTGCGGGATGCCGCGGAACTTGTCGGTGCCGAGCGCCTTCACATGGTCCTGGTAGGAGCCCAGGTTGTGGTTGAGCATCCCGATCGTGCCGGAGTCCCACTGCGAGACCATCTTGGTGAAGTCGTTGTTGAGGTCGGCGGCCGGCGTGTACTTCTTGTACAGACCGGCGTACTTCTCCAGCGCCTCGACGTTCTTCGGGTCGTTGACCGTGGTCTTCTTGCCGCCGGCGTCCCAGAAGGACGTGATGCCGGACTGCCCGTACATCGCGTCCAGCGCCTGGGCGATGGAGCCCGCGCCGCCGCGGATGGTGTAGCCGAACTCGTTCTTCTTGGCGTTGGTGAGCTTCTCGGCGGCCTCGTAGAAGTTCTCCCACGTGGTGGGCGCGTCCAGGCCGGCCTTCTTGAACAGGTCGGTGCGGTAGTAGAGGGTGCCGTTGTTCGCGGAGGTCGGGACCGAGTACAGCGCGTCGCCGCCACCGGCGGACTTCAGCGACTCGACCATGGACTCGTTGAGCTTGCCCTTGAGCGCGGACTTGCCGAGTCGGCCGTCCAGGGGCTCCAGCGCGTTCTGGGCGGCGAACCCGGCGGCCATCGCCGCGCCGACACCGCCGACGTCCGGAAGACCGCCGCCCTGGATGGCGGTGTCGACCTTGGACTGGTACTCGGTGGCGGAGATACCGACGTACTCGACCTTGATGGACGGGTTCGCCTTCTCGAAGTCGGCGATGATCTGCTTCCAGATGTCCGTGCGGACACCGCCGTTGTTGTCCCAGAAGACGATCTCGCCCTTGCCGCTGCCCTCGGCCCCCTTGTCGCCACCGGCGCCGCTGCCGTCGTCACCGCAGGCGGTCGCGGTCAGGGCGAGGACGGAGCCCAGGGCGACGGCCGTGGCCGCGCGCCTGCTTCTGCGGATGCTGCTCTTCATTGATCGGCTCTCTCTTCTGGATCAGACGGAGATATGAAGTTGTGGGGGGGGTCAGTGACGTGCGTGGGGCGCCCAGTTGTCGTTGCCCTTGAGGTACGCGGTGACGGTGTGCGTCCCCGCGTCCTCGTCGCTCATCTGCGGCCGGTCCTGGGTGACAGCGGCCCCCGGCCCGTAGTTCCGGTACTCCGTGAAGCGCGCGTCCTTCCACGAGAACCCGCTCATGTCGGTCCACGGCGAGGCCTTGATCGCGGCGGGCAGCCGGGTGTCGCGGATCAGCACCTGGGCCACCGCGTTCGGCTCGCCGCCCGGGTGCCAGGGCCGGCCGAGGTGGAAGCTCCCGGCCGGCGCGTCGCTCACGATCTTCGAGCGGGTGATCAGGAACCCGTACGGGTTGTCCTTCCACGTCGAGGCGGCCGTGATGTAGCCGTTGTTGGTCGTGGACCCCCGGCTGAGCGCCTTGATCACGGACCGCTCGATCACGGTCGTCGCCCGCCCGTAGATGAAGTCGACGTCGCCCTCGATGTACGAGTCGCGGACATACACCCGGCTGATCACGTTCAGCTTGGGGCTGTCGGTCATCAGGGTGTCCTGGTTGCCCAGGAAGGCGGTGTCCTCGAAGACGATCCGGTCGCCGGTCGTCTTCATGGCGAGGGCCTGCTCGCCCTTCAGCTCGACCGCGGCCTCGTCGAAGTCGTTGCTGAAGGTGAGGTTGCGTGCGGTGACGTCGTTCGCGGCGATCCGCACGGTGGCGCTGCCCGTCGAACCGCCGTACTCGGCGGGCGTGTCGTAGACGATGACGGTGTCGGAGCGGTCGTGTCCAGTCCCCCGGAGCAGGATCTTCGGCTTGGTCGCCGGGATGAACACCTTCTCGCGGTAGGTGCCCGGCGCGACCGCGATCGTCACCGGCACGTCGTTGCCCTCGGGCACGGCGTCCACGGCGGCCTGCACGGTCGGGTAGGCGCCCGGGACGTCGAGGGTCACACCGATCCGCCGCTGCGGACCGGAGAACTTCTTCACCAGGGCGGGGACGGCGGCCGCGGGATCGAGCCGGTAGTCGTAGAAGTCCCGCGGGTCGAAGGCGGCACCCCACTCGTCGGTCCGCCCGCTCGTCTTCCTCAGGATCGAGCCCCGCTCCACCAACTCCGCGGTGGTGTCGGCCTGGTAGGGGTGCTGGACCCGGTCGTAGTAGCTGTTCTCGATGACCATCTTGCTGCGGCCCCGGGACCAGTTCCCGTACGTCCACACGGGGTCGCCATCGGCCACCTGCGCGGAGATGTAGTTGTTGTAGAGGTGCGCGTAGGCGCAGTTGTCCGCCGAGGGATTGCGCTGCTTCGTGCCGGTGAACCAGTTGTGGTCGATGGTGATCTGCGTCTGGACGTTGGACGTCCAGCCGATCCCGAACGCCTTGTTGTGGTCGCTGAACTGGTTGTAGGAGACGGTGACGTACTGGCTGTCCTTGCGGATGTCGAGCAAGCCGTCGCCCATGTGGGTGAAGCGGTTGTGGTCGATCCAGACGTGGTGGACGGCGTCCATCTGGATGGCGTCGAAGTCGTTGGTCTTGCCGTCCCAGTCGCCCTCGACGTAGGAGTCGCGGATCGTCAGGTTGCGGATGATGACGTTGTGCGTGCCGGGGTTGAGGTGCAGTTCGCCGTGGACGATCTCACCGGTGTCGCCGACGCCGATGATCGTCTTGTTCGAGGCGACGACGATGTCCGAGCCGAAGGGCTGGACGGCGACCGCCCCCGCCACCCGGATGACGTACGGCTCCTCGGCGGCCGCGTACTTCGCCAGCGAGGCCTGGTCGGTGACCGTGACGACCTTGCCGCCGGCCCCGCCCGTGGTGCCTCCGGCCAGCGAGGCGAAGCCGTGGGCCTGGTCGGTCCAGCGGGCGGCCGCCGGTGTGGACATCTCGGCGGGGGCGGGTTCGGCGGCCCTCGCCTCCCCGGTCGCGCCCAGTCCCAGGGCGGCGACCAGGCCCGCGACGGCGGCCAGGGCGACACCCGGTCTGGGCAAGCGCTTGCTACGGAGGTGCGTCATTGCGGCTCCCAACAGGCGAGACAGGCGTACAGATGCGGTGGGTTACAAGTCGGTGATCCGGAACTGCGTGAACGTGGCGGCGCCCGCGTGTCCCGACCCGGCGGGCGCGAGGGCGAAGAGGCCGAGCAGGGCGCCGACCCAGCGCCAGGGGGTGGCGGCGAAGACGGGACCCGACGGGCACGGACCGTCGCCGAGGTCGTAGGAGAAGCGGCAGCGGGCTCCGGCGCCGATCTCGATGCGGAGCCTGGCCCGCCCCTCGGGTGCGAGGCGCGGGTGGGCCGCGTCGCGCTCCCGCTCGGCGACCCCCTCGGCGAACCGGTGCACGAGGTGGACCGTGCCGTCGGCCCCCCGCTGGAGACCGATCCAGCTGAACGCGTCCCCGAGGACCGCGAGCCCGGCCCGCGCCCCCGGCTCCTCACTGTGCAGGCGCAGCTCCACCTCGACGGCGGACGGCACGCCGGGCAGCCGCTGGGTGAGGAGGTTCGGCAGCTTGCGCAGGTCGTGCGCGTCGGCCGAGCGGACGCAGGTCAGCCGGAGTCCGTCCCCGGAGTGCTGGGTGGCCCAGCCGTCGCCCGGGTTGGCGGTCCACTGCCACTGGCGGCCGTACCGTCCGCCGGGGAAGTCGTCGTCGGTGGCGGGCGCGGCGGGCGGCTGCGGCGGCAGGTCGGGCTTCTTGTGCACGGCGACAGGGGCGCCGTCGTCGCCGAGCACCGGCCAGCTGTCCGCACCCCAGCGCATCGGCTGGAGGTGCACGACCCGGCCGTAGGCGCCGCGCTGCTGGAAGTGCAGGAACCAGTCCTCGCCGGACGCGGTGCGCACCCAGCCGCCCTGGTGGGGGCCGTTGACGTCGGTGTCCTTCTGCTCCAGGACGATCCTCTCCTCGTACGGCCCGAAGAAGCCGCGCGAGCGGAAGGCGCCCTGCCACCCTGTCTCCACTCCCCCGGCGGGGGCGAAGATCCAGAACCAGCCGTCGTGCTTGTAGAGCTTGGGACCTTCGAGGGTGAACCAGCCGGGTATGCGGTCGGCGTCGACGATCACCTTGCCCTCGTCGAGGAGTTCGGTGCCGTCGGGGTGCATGCGGTGCCCGGTGAGGCGGTTCTTGATGCCCGAGCGGGACTTGGCCCAGGCATGGACCAGATAGGCCTCGCCGGTCTCCTCGTCCCACAGCGGACAGGGGTCGATCAGGCCCTTGCCGGCCTTCAGCAGGTGCGGGCGGGTCCAGGGGCCCCTGATCTCGGGGGCGTTGACCTGGAAGATGCCCTGGTCGGGGTCGCCCCAGAAGATCCAGAAGCGTTCGTCGTGGTACCTGAGGGACGGGGCCCAGACGCCGCAGTCGTGGCGGGGCTTCTCGAACTCCTCCGCAGGTTCCAGGCGTTCGAGCGCGTGGCCGACCAGGGTCCAGTTCACCAGGTCGCGGGAATGGAGCAAGGGCAGTCCGGGGGCGCGCCCGAAGCTGGATGCGGTCAGGTAGAAGTCGTCGCCGACGCGGACGACGTCCGGGTCGGACCAGTCGGCGTCGAGGATCGGGTTGCGGTACGTCTCGGTGGTCACGGGCTCACCGCCTTGCGGACGAGGGCCGCCGCGGCGTCCCGGTCGAGGCGGCCGTCGGCGACGACGGTGACCACGCGGCGGACGACGGTCTCGCCCGGCGGGATCGGCAGCCGCTCGCCGTACGCCAGTGAGGAGCCGACGCCCGGGTACTCCTCGGTGCGCACGAACCACGGGTCGCGGCGGGTCTGTTCGGTGGCGCCGGCGAAGACCAGCGTCCAGGTGCCGCCCCGCAGGGCGAGCCAGTCGGCAAGGCGGCCGTGGACCCGCTCCTCGCCCTCGGCCCCGGCCGAGAAGACCTCCGGCGCGGAGGACTCCTTGCGGGCTCGCCAGAAGAATCCGCCGTAGGCCGCGCCCGGTCGCCCGTTGGTCGCGGGGCTGCCGATCGACAGCGTGTCCTTGGTGACGTTGGTGAGGGAGAAGGTGAGGTCCAGCGCCCAGGCCTGGTCGGTGAGTTCGGTGGCCGCGACCGTACGGCGCTCGCGCAGCAGCTCGCCGCCCGCCGCCACCCAGCGCAGCTCCTCCACGAAGCCGTCCGGGTCGCGCAGCTGGAATGCCACGTGCCGCTGGGCGCCGTGGTTGTCCAGCTCGGTCGGGCCCTGGTCGCGGACGTAGGTGCGCCCGCCCCAGAAGTTGAACCCCTCGACGTCGGGAACGGCGACACCGACGCCGAGGTGGTGTGCGTGGTCGGCGGGGGCCAGCTCGGTGACCGCCGTGCCGGCCAGGGTGGTGACGGGGTGCAGATAGGGCCGCGGGGAGAGCCGGGCCGGCAGCTCGGGCCGGGTGACGTACCGGCCGACCGGCCGTCCCGCGACACGCAGCACCGCGGTGTCGTTGCTGCTGGTCATCTGGTGCTCACCTCTTTCGACAGGTGCTCCGTGCCCAGTGCCCAGGGGGCGCCCAGCTCGGAGTAGAGGGAGAGGGTGTCGGCGGCGGCCGCGACGAGCCCGTCGATGCCGGGCACCACCCGGCGGTTCTCGCCGGGGACGCGGTGCCAGGCGGTGTCCGGCAGGGGTGCCGGATCGGGGGCCGTGCGGATGGCCTCCACGACCTTCATGAAGGCGCCGGTCTCGTCCGGCGGAACCAGCAGGTCCGCACCGGTGGTGAGGTGCGCGACGAGGTTCTCCAGCAGGTCGGTGCGGCCGTGCTCGAACTCCTCCGGGCCGTGCCCCGCCCGCTGGAGCAGCACGCGGTCCTGCTTGTACCAGAAGGTGATCCGGCCGGTGCTGCCGTGCACGAGGACGTACGGCTCGTCCGCCCGCTCGGCGCACAGGGTCGCGGCGACGGTCACCGGGTGGCCCTGGGCGGTGCCGATCCGGACGCAGGAGGTGTCGTCCGACTCGATGGCGTTGGCGCGCAGCAGTTCGGTCTCGATGCCGGTGACGTCCTCGGCGCGGGTGCTGCCGCCGAGGGCGAGGGCGGTGGCGACGGCGTGGGCGAGCGGGTTGGTCAGCGCCCCGTCGATCACGTCGACGCCGTTCAGCCGCCGCTTGCCCGCCCAGGGCGCCCGCCGGAAGTAGTCCTCGTCCCGTACCCAGGCTCCGGCCCCGCCGAGCCCGGCCAGCTGCCCGATCGCACCCTCGGCGATCAGCTCGCGGATGGCGGGCACGGCGTGCGAGCCCAGCGACTGGAAGCCGATCTGGCAGACGACGTCGGCCGCCGCGATCCCGTCGGCCATACGGCGGAACTCCGCGTACGAGGGGGCGGGCGGCTTCTCCAGCAGGAGGTGCACGCCCCGTTCGGCCGCCGTGAGCGCGAGGTCGGTGTGGGTGGGGATCGGTGTGCAGATCACGGCGATCCGGGCGCCGGTGGAGTCCAGCAGGGCGCCGAAGTCGGCGGACTGCTCGGGCGTGCCCAGGCCGTCGAGCTCCGCCTCGGTCAGCGGCGTCAGTTCGCAGACGCCGGCCAGCCGTACGAGGCCCTTCTTCTGGAGGCGGCGGATGTTCTCGACGTGCCAGCGGCCGTGGCCCCGGGCGCCGGCGAGGACGACGGGCAGAGGTGTGTTCATGGAGTCGATCATGCGACCGGTCATGGGATCCTCCCCGCACCCGCGCCGCGGGCCACCGCCCGGTCGGCCGCGGCGGCGCTGTCGATCCGCCCGTGCAGGGCGGGCGTCCAGCCGACGTCACCCGTCAGGTCGCGCTCACTGCCCGAGTTGTAAGCGTTGTAGATCATGAGCAGGTCGACCGGAAAGCCGTTGAAGAGCGTGCCGCTCTGGTGCAGGGCGCTGCCGTTCCAGCTCTTGACCAGGTCGGCGACCTCCACATGGCCGGGGGTGTGGAAGGCGTTGTTCTGGGCGTAGATCTTCGACTCGGTGGAGACGCCGAGGGAGTAGCGGTAGTCGTCGCCGGTGATCTCGTAGCGGTTGTTGTAGACGTGCACCTGGCCGAAGCGCACGCGCGGGGCGCGCTGGACGACCGACTCGAACTCGTTGTGGTGGAGGGTGACCCGGAGCTTTCCGCGGTCGCCGGTGGCGGTGTCGCCGCTGCCGATGAGCATCGCCTTGTCGTGGTCGGCGAACCGGCTCCAGGAGATGGTCACCAGGTCCGAGCCGTTGGTGATGTCCAGCAGTCCGTCGTGGCGCAGGTAGTTGCGGGCGAAGTGGGTGGGCTCCTCGGCGTCCGGGTGGCCCTTGTCGCTCAACGTCACGTGGTCGACCCACACATGGGTGGCGCCGGCCAGCCAGATCGTGTCGTACGCCGTCTTCCAGTCGCCGAGGCCGCCGGTGTTGGGCTGCCAGACGGGGAAGCAGTCGTAGGCGTCGCGGATGTCGAGGTTGCGGATGATCACGTTGTCCGCGTTCCGCACCGCCAGGCTCGCGCCCTTCAGGACGGCCGAGTCGCCGAGCCCGACGATCGTGGTGTTGGAGCCGACGGGCAGCACGACCCGCTCGGCCTGCCGGGCGGCGGAGGCCTGGCGGGCCTCCTCCTGCGGGCCGCTGGGCTTGGCCGAGCCCCAGGTGCGGGGGTCGTAGGCGGCGAGGTACTTCTTCAGGCTGTAGCCGCCGGTGGCGTAGTCGGAGCAGTCCAGACGGTCGCCGTCGTCGTCGGTGTTGGCGTCGATGGTCCCGGCGATCCTGATGATCTTCGGGGTGTCGCTGCCGCCGTCGAGGGCGCGGACCAGTCCGGCCCGGTCGGTCACGGTGAAGACGTGAGCGTCGTCGGCCGCGGCCCCTCCGGTGGTGCCTGTGCCGTGCGAGGCCCAGCCGTCGTTCGCGGGCAGGGTGTCGCGGCTGATGTCCCGTGCCTCGGCGTGGGCGGGGACGCAGAGCACGCCCACCAGCCCGGCCGCTACGGCGAGTTGGCGCAGTCTCATCCCTTCACCGCCCCCGCGCTGAACCCGGTGATCAGCCACTTCTGGATGAAGGCGAACACGAGCACGACCGGCACGGCCGCGATGATGCCGCCCGCGGCGAGGGCGCCCAGGTCGACGCTGTCCGCGCTCATCAGGGTGTTCAGGCCGACCGGGATGGTCTGCTTTTCCTGGTTGTTGAGGAACATCAGGGCGAACAGGAAGTGGTTCCAGGAGTGCACGAAGGCGAAGGAGCCGACGGCGATCAGGCCCGGCCGCAGCAGCGGCAGCACGACGATCCGGAAGGCCGTCATGCGGTTGCAGCCGTCCACCCAGGCCGCCTCCTCCAGGGAGTACGGCACGTTCTTGATGAAGTTGCTGATCAGGATCATCGACAGCGGCAACTGGAAGACCGTCTCGGCGAGGATGACACTGCCGAGGCTGTTGATCATCTGGAGTTCGGCGAAGATCTCGAACAGCGGGACCAGCAGCAGCGCGCCCGGCACGAACTGGGAGCACAGCAGGGCCAGCATGAACACCCGCTTGATCTTGAAGTCGAACCGGGCGAGGGCGTAGCCGCCGGCCAGGGCGACGAGGGTCGTCATGACCAGGGTGGCGACGCCGACGAGCACGCTGTTGGCGAAGTAGGTGCCGAAGTTGCGCTCCGTCCACACCTTCTCGAAGTGGTCGAAGGTCATCGGCCAGGGCACCAGCGAGGTCGATCCGGCCGGGCGCAGGGCGAACAGCAGGATCCAGTAGAAGGGGATGAGGGTGAAGACCAGGTAGATCCCCAGGGGCAGGTAGATCTGCCAGCGGGGCGCCTCGTCCCAGGCGCGCTTGCCCTTGGCGGGGCGCGGCGGTTCGGGGGCCGTGGGCGCCGGGGCGGGCGCCGCCTTGGTGGCTTCCTTGACGCTCACTTGCTCTCGCCTCCGAACTTGCTCAGCCGCAGATAGACCATCGAGCAGAAGAGCAGGATCACGAACGCCACCGTGGTCAGGGCCGACGCGTAGCCGAAGTTGTGGGCGTCGACGGATGTGTTGGCGATGTACAGCGGCAGCGTGGTCGTCTCACCCGCCGGGCCGCCGCCGGTCAGTGTGTAGAGCAGGTCGACGTTGTTGAACTCCCAGACCGCGCGCAGCAGCGTGGACAGGATGATGGCGTCCTTCAGATGGGGCAGCGTGATGTGCCAGAACTGCTTGATCCGGCTGGCCCCGTCGACCTCGGCGGCCTCGTAGAGGTCCTTCGAGACGGACTGGAGGTCGGCGAGGATGAGGATCGCGAAGAAGGGCACCCCGCGCCACAGGTCGGCGACGATCGCCGCTGGGAACACCGTCGAGGTGTCCGACAGCCAGCTCGTGCCGTAGGAGCCGATGCCGATGTCCGCGAGGTAACGGGTGATGCCCGTCTGGGAGTTGTAGAGCAGCACCCAGATCGCGGAGGTGAGGACGCCGGAGACGGCCCACGGGGAGAAGACCATCGCGCGTCCCAGGCCCCGGCCCACGAAGGTCTGGTTGACGATGAGGGCCAGCGCGAGACCGAACAGCAGCTGGAGGCCGACCTCGACGAAGACCCACTTGGCGCTGAAGACCAGGGTGTCCCAGAAGACGGGGTCCTCGGTGAAGGCGTGGACGAAGTTGTCGAAGCCCGCGTATCCGTTCCGCCACGGCTTGGTGGGGTTGTAGTTCTGCAGGCTGTAGTAGAAGACGCTGATGACCGGATAGGCGATGAAGCCCAGCATGAGCAGGGCGGCCGGTGCGATCAGCAGGTAGGGGAGCCTGCGCGGGGTGGCGGAGGCACGGCGCCGCCGGGGTGGCGCGGGCGGTTTCGCCACGGCTGCGGCTTGGGCCATGACTGTTCTCCGATCTCAGTACGTCGTGGTACGTCGTGCGTGCGCCGGAAGCGCTTTCTTCCTGTGCAGGGTCGTGCCGGGTCGTGCTGAGGTACCTGGGTGGTGCGGTGGTTCAGCCCGCGTACGGGTCCTGCACCTTGCCTGGCCGGGCCAGGAACTCGAAGTCGCAGCCGGTGTCGGCCTGCGTGATCTGCTCGTTGTAGAGCGCGCCGTAGCCGCGCTCGTACCGGGTGGGCGGCGGTGTCCAGTCCGCCCTGCGCCGCTGAAGCTCCTCGCCGTCCACATGGAGATGGAGGGTGCGCGCCTCGACGTCGAGGGTGATGGAGTCGCCGGTGCGGACGAGGGCGAGCGGTCCGCCGACGTACGACTCGGGCGCGACGTGCAGCACACAGGCGCCGTAACTCGTGCCGCTCATCCGGGCGTCGGAGATGCGGACCATGTCCCGGACGCCCTGCTTGAGCAGGTAGTCGGGCAGGGGCAGCATCCCGTACTCGGGCATGCCCGGGCCGCCCTTGGGGCCGGCGCCCCGCAGCACGAGCACGTGGTCGGGGGTGATGCCGAGCGACGGGTCGTTGATGGTGCGCTGCATGGTCCTGTAGTCGTCGAAGACGACGGCGGGACCGGTGTGCTTGAGCAGGTGCGGCTCGGCGGAGATGTGCTTGATGACGGCGCCGTCCGGGCAGAGGTTGCCGCGCAGCACGGCGACCCCGCCCTCGGCGGCGACCGGGTTGTCCCGGGTCCGGATGACGTCGTCGTTGTGCACCTGCGCGCCGGCGATCTGCTCCCGCAGCGTGTCGTACGAGACGGTCGGCCGGTCCAGGTGGAGCAGGTCGGTGATCCGGGAGAGGAACCCGGGCAGGCCGCCCGCGAAGTGGAAGTCCTCCATCAGGTACGTCTGTCCACCGGGCCGTACGTTGGCCAGCACCGGGACCGTGCGTGCGATGCGGTCGAAGTCGTCGAGCGTGAGCCGGACACCCGCGCGGCCGGCCATGGCGATCAGGTGGATCACGGCGTTGGTGGAGCCGCCGAGGCCGAGCACGGTCGTCACGGCGTCGTGGAAGGCGTCGGCGGTGAGGATGTCGCTCAGC
The DNA here is from genome assembly GCF_001270025.1 of Streptomyces azureus. Classification (NCBI taxonomy): domain Bacteria; kingdom Bacillati; phylum Actinomycetota; class Actinomycetes; order Kitasatosporales; family Streptomycetaceae; genus Streptomyces; species Streptomyces azureus. The sequence goes on from NZ_DF968252.1 coordinate 28,874, forward strand.
TTCCGGTCCTTGTGGACCAGTTCGACGATCGTCATGCCCGCCTTGGCGGCCATCCGGTCGTGCCCGGAGTCGACGGCCGGGATGCTGGAGGCGCCCGGGACCGTGACGCCGAGGGCCTCGGCGGCGGCGGTCAGGGTGGAGGCCGTGCCCATCGTCATGCAGTGACCGGGCGAGCGGGCCAGACCGCTCTCCAGCTCCTGCATCTCGCAGTCGCCGATGACCCCGGCCCGCTTGTCGTCCCAGTACTTCCACATGTCGGTGCCGGAACCGAGGACCTCGTTGCGCCAGTGGCCCGGCAGCATGGGCCCGGCCGGCACGAACACCGCCGGCAGGTCCGCGCTCGCCGCGCCCATGAGCAGGGCGGGCGTGGACTTGTCGCAGCCGCCCATCAGGACGGCCCCGTCGACCGGGTACGACCGCAGCAGTTCCTCGGTCTCCATGGCGAGCATGTTGCGGTAGAGCATGGGAGTCGGCTTCTGGAAGGTCTCACTCAGGGTCGAGACCGGGAACTCCAGCGGGAAACCGCCCGCCTGCCAGACACCGCGCTTGACGGCCTGGGCGCGGTCCCTGAGGTGCACGTGGCAGGGGTTGATGTCCGACCAGGTGTTGAGGACCGCGATGACGGGCTTGCCGAGGTGTTCCTCGGGCAGATAGCCGAGCTGGCGGGTACGGGCGCGGTGGCTGAAGGTACGCAGCCCTTCGGTGCCGTACCACTGGTGGCTGCGCAGGTCCTCCGGACGCTTCTTCGGTGCGGTCATATCGACCACCCGGCGGCGATGGCGGCGACCTCGGCCCGCTCGCTCTCGGGCAGCGGCCTGCTCGGCGGGCGGACCTCGCGGCGGCACAGCCCGAGGGAGGCGAGGGCCTCCTTGACGACGGTGACGTTGTTGGCGGAGCCGTTCGCGGCGCGCAGTTCCTCGAAGCGGCGGATCTGCTCCCAGACCTTCATGGCGGCCGGGTAGTCGCCGGAGCGCAGCGCCTCGATCATGTTCAGGGAGACGGCCGGGGCGACGTTGACGAGCCCGGAGGTGAAGCCGGTGGCGCCCGCGGAGAAGTAGGAGGGCGCGTAGGGCTCGGCGAGGCCGGCCACCCACACGAACCGTTCCAGCCCGGCGTCCCGGGCGAAGGCCGCGAACTTGGCGGCGTCCGGGACGGCGTACTTCACGCCGATGACGTTCGGGCAGGTGTCGGCGAGCTCGGCGAGGCGGGCGCCGGTGAGCTGCGCGTTGCGGATGTACGGGACGACGCCCAGCTCGGGCACGGCCTCGGCGACCGCGCGGTGGTAGTCGACCCAGCCGGCCTGGGAGACGTACGGGTGGACGGGCTGATGGACCATCACCATCTGGGCGCCGAGGTCACGGGCGTGCCGGGCGGAGGCGACGGCGGTCGGAATGTCGTGCCCGACGCCGACCAGGACGACGGCCCGCTCCCCGGCCTCGTCGATCGTCAACTCCGTGACGAGCCGGCGCTCTTCGGGGGTCAGGGCGTAGAACTCGCCGGTGTTGCCGTTCGGGGTGAGGGTCGTGATGCCGCCGTCGAGCAGGCGGCGCAGCAGGGCCCGGTAGGTGTCCTGCTCGACGGAGCCGTCCTCGGCGAACGGCGTCACCGGGATCGCCACCACGTCGGCCAGGGCCGCCCGCTGGGTCTCGAACGCCACGCTGCTCATTCCTGACCTTCCTGTTCCAGTCCTGCCTGGGGGAAAGCACGCTGCACGAAGGACGCGATGTGGGAGTGGAGGGCGCGTGCCGCGCCGTCGGCGTCGCCGTCGAGGGCGAGCCGGAGGATCTCGCGGTGCTCGCCGGCCTCCCGCTCCCAGGAGGGCGAGGCGGCCCACGCTACGGCGGAGACGAGGGCGGCCTGGTCGCGGACCTCGTCGAGCATCCGGCCGAGCAGCGGATTCCCGCACGGCAGGTACAGGGCGCGGTGGAACTCCCGGTTGGCCAGGGAGCGTTCGGCGGTGTCGGTGGCGGCGTCGGCCTTGGTCAGCGCCTCCCGGGCGACGTCCAGGGAGGCGCCGCGCTGCACGGCGCGCCGCAGCGCCTCGGGCTCCAGCAGCAGCCGCACGTCGTAGACCTCGCGCGCCATGTCCGCGTCCACCATGCGCACCGTGACGCCCTTGTACTGGCTCATCACGACCAGCCCGGTCCCGGCGAGGGTCTTGAGCGCCTCGCGCACCGGGGTCTTCGACACCCCGAACTGCGCGGCGAGCTCGGTCTCGACCAGCGCCTGGCCCGGCGTCAACTGCCCGGTGAGGATGCGGTGTTTGATCCCCTCCAGCACGTATTGCGTGCGGGAGGGGATCGGCGTGGGCACAGAGGTCATGCGCGCCTCTCGGATCTCGCGTCCCGAAGGATCGCGTATCGGATCTCGCGTATCGCGTCTCATATATGACGTACGAAGTACGACGCGATGACGTTAAGAGGGCGCGTTTGTTTCGTCAATGCTTCTGACGAAGGAAGTAGCAATCGCTTTCTACGACCTGGGCTTCCACCCCGGATCCCGCCCGCTCAGTGCCACGGCCCGGTCCAGCAAGGACGCCTCGGGCTCTGTGGGGACGACCGGGCCGAAGATCTCGCCCCGGCTGGGATCGTCGACGCTCGCGGCGAGGAAGTCGTGGCAGATCCGGAGCGCGGCCGGGTCGGGGGCGTACTCCTGGCCGGTCGCGCGGGCCAGGTCCCAGCCGTGGATCACCAGTTCGTCGGTGGCGACGAGCCCCGCGATCTCGCCGGGCAGGCCGACGCCACCGGCCCGGGTCATGCCGGTCCAGGCGGCCGGGTCGCGCCAGGCCTCGGCCAGTTCGGCGAGGGCCTTGGGCAGCTCCTCGCGCCAGCCGGGCCCGATGTCCGGGAGCGCGGAGTCCGGACTGGTGTCGGTCGTGACGCCCAGGTCCTTGCGGCCGGCGTCACGGAAGGCGACGGTCAGCCCGACCAGGTGGCCCAGCAGGTTGCGCACCGCGTACTCCGGACAGGGCGTCGGGTCCGCCAGTCGCTCGTCGGTGACGCCTTCGGCCAGGCGCGCCAGGAGCGCCGTCTGCGGCCCGAGGTCGAGGGTCGGGGTGGTGTCGGTCATCGGCTGTTCCTCCTGGTGTGGCTCCTGAGAGGCAGACCGACGGCGACCGCGGAACTCATCGCCCGGGCGCCCGTTTTCTACGGCACTTTCCCGATCCCTGCGCACGGGACTTAGAGCCACGATGACCAGGCATGACGACCAGAACGACGACCTGGCCCGTGGTACGTGTCCTGCGCGACCGCGACGCGGGGCTCTGCCTCTCCGGAGTGGTGGTCTCCGGCTTCGGCACCTCGGCGCTGTGGCTGGCGTCCGGGGTGTGGGTCAAGGACCTCACCGGCTCGGACGGCCTGGCCGCGCTGTGCGTGCTCGCCCTGTGGCTGCCGACCCTGGCCGGCCCGCTGCTGGGCGCCCTCGCCGACCGGGTCCGCCGCAAACCGCTGCTGATCGGCGTGAACCTGTTGCTGGGCGCCCTCCTGCTCGCCCTCGTGGGCGTCGACGCCCCGGGCGATCTGTGGCTGCTGTACGCGGTGCTGTTCGTATACGGCGCGGCGGGCGTCGTCCACGACGCGGCCGAGTCGGCGCTGGTCGCGACCGCCGTCGACCCGCCCCTGCTCGGCGACTTCAACGGTCTGCGCATGACGGCCAACGAGGGCATGAAACTCCTGGCCCCGCCGGCGGGGCGCGGGCCTGTACGCGGCGTACGGCGGCGCGAGCGTCGCTCTCCTGGACGCGGCGACGTTCGTCCTGGCCACGGGCCTGTACGCGGTGCTGCGGGTACGGGGGGAGAAGCCGGCACCGCCCACCGGCAGCCGCCGGCAGCGGACCGCCGAGGGCGCCCGCCACCTGTGGGCACACCCCGTGCTGCACCCCCTGATCCTGGCGGGCGGCGCCACCATGCTGTGCGCCGGCCTGAACGGCGCGATGCTCTACGCCGTCGTCGACGACCTCGGCCGCTCCCCCGCGTACGCCGGTGTGCTGTACGCCGTGCAGGGTGCCGGGTCGATCGCGGTCGGACTGCTCTCCGGCACCGCACTGCGCCGCCTGGGCGCGCGGCGCTTCGCGGCGTACGGCATCGCCCTGCTGGCTCTCGCGGTGGCCCTGCGGGTGGTGCCCTCGGGCCCGGTGGCTCTCGCGTGCGGCGCGGCGATCGGCGCGGGGCTGCCCGCCGTGCTGATCGCCACGCTGACGTCCGTGCAGCGCGAGACGCCGGGCCCGCTGCTGGGCCGGGTCACCGCCACCGCCAACACCCTGGTGTACACGCCGAACGTGGTCGGGCTGGCCGCCGGGGCGGCCCTGGTCGAGCTGGTGAGCCACCGGCTGGTGCTGGTGGCCCTGGGCATGGCCCTGCTGGTGACGGCGGTGCCGCTGTTTCAGCGCCCGGCGAGGACGGAGCGGACCGTCTCCAGGTCGCCGTCGGACGCCAACCCGGCGTGATACAGCCGCAGTTCGGTGGCGCCGAGCCGCCGTGCCTCGGCCGCGTCGGCGGCGAGGGTGCCGGGGCTGCCGCCCATGCCGGAGACGACGGTGAAGTTGGCGGCGATGACGGCGCCTTCCCGGCCCTGCCGCGCGAACGGCGTCAGCGTGCCGGTGCCGCCCGCGCAGGGCACGACCACCCCGTCAGCGACGGACAGGATGTGCGCCGGGTCGACCCCCGGGTTCGCACCGACGTGGTAGGACACCGGGTCCGCGTGCAGCAGCACCTGGAAGCCGTCGGGCGCGGCCGCCCGCACCGCTGCCACGGCCTCCTCCTGGAGCGTGCGGGCGGTCGCGTCGCGGTACGCGCGCGTGGTGTTGGCGAGCGTCTCGCCGAGGAGCTTCTCGACGCCCGTCCAGCCTCCGTCGGAGGGCGTCACCCCCTGCCACACCGGCTCCAGCGCGGTCCGTACGGCGGCGGCCAGCACGTCGGCGTCCAGGCCGTGCCGGCCGTAGCCCTCCCGGCAGGCCGGGCAGAAGCACAGCGCCATCAGGTACTGCCCGGCGTCGCCGAGGCCGACGCCGCCGGTCTTGTCGTGGGCGTGCAGATGCTGCAGGCCGTACCAGCCGAGGGACTCCAGCTCGGTCCCGAGCGCCCCGGGTCGTACGGCCGCCTCCGCCGCCAGGTCGGTCAGGTACGCGCGCGTGGCGGGCTGCGCGATGCACGGCGCCCAGGGATAGCGGTCGCCGTAGGCGTTGACGACCGAGGTGTCCGGGTGCTCGGCGCCCAGGCGGGAATTGTGCGCGAGGACGACCCAGGTGTGCACCTCCAGGCCGGCGTCCGCGAGCGCGGCGGTGGCTTCGCCGAAGGCGTCCCCGGGGGCCCAGTCACCGGCCGGGTAGGGGCGCAGCTCCCGCCCGTCCCAGCGCTCGCCCAGCGGGTACAGCACGGCGGCGTGCTCGGCGGTGACGACGCGGTGGCGCGGGTGGCGGGGCGTGAGCGCACGCGTGGAGTGGTAGGCGGCGGCGAGCGTCACCTGTTCCACGCCGAGCGCGGCGATCCGCGCGGGTGCCTCCGGGTCCCCGTTGACGTCCCAGGGGTAGACGAATGCCGACGCCTTCACTTGGCCTCCTCAAGCAGCGCATAGCCACGCTCGATCACTTCGGCGAGCTGCTTGACATGATCCTCGGTCGGCTCGTGCAGCGGGGGGCGCACCTCCCCCACGTCCAGTCCGCGCAGCCGTACGCCGGCCTTGACCAGGGCGACGGCGTAGCCGCGGCCCTGGGCGCGCAGTTCCACGAAGGGGCGGTAGAAGCCGTCCAGCAGCTTCTCCACCAAGGTGTCGTCGCCGCCGCGGAGCGCCTGGTGGAAGGCGAGGGCGATCTCGGGCGCGAAGCAGAACACGGCGGACGAGTAGAGCGTGACGCCGAGGGCTCGGTAGGCGAGCTGGGTCTGTTCGGCGGTCGGCAGGCCGTTGAAGTAGAGGAAGTCGCCGGGGGCCTCGGAGCGTACGGCGCTGACGATGCGCTGCATGAGGTCGAGGTCGCCGAGCCCGTCCTTGAGGCCGATGATCCCGTCCGTGCGGGCGAGTCCGACGACGGTCTCCGGGGTGAAGACCGCGTTGTCGCGCTGGTAGACGACCACGGGCAGGGAGGTCGCGGCGGCGACCTCCCGGTAGTGCCGCAGCAGCCCCTCCTGCCCGGCGACGACGAGGTACGGCGGCATGGCGAGCAGCCCGTCCGCCCCGGCCGCCTCGGCGAGGCGGGCGTAGCGCACGGCGAGCGCGGTGCCGTACCCGGCGCCCGCGACGACCGGCACCCGCCCCTCGGCCGCCTCGACGGCCGCCCGGACGCACCGGTCGAACTCCTCGGGCGTCAGCGCGTGGAACTCGCCGGTGCCGCAGCAGGCGAACACGGCGGCGGCTCCGGCCTCGACCCCGCGGCGTACGTGCGTGCGGTAGGTGTCGAGGTCCACGGAGCCGTCGGGGCCGTAGGCGGTGACCGGGAAGAACAGCGGTCCGCTGGGGATGTTGAGTCGAGCGGCGAGAGGGGCTGACGTCACGAGCTCTCCCGGTTCCATAGCTCTCCCGGTTCCATATTCATGATTGCCGTCTATATTTCTGAACGACACCACGCTAAAGCGCCGCATCGGCGCCGGTCAAGCGCGCGAACCCGCGACGCCCAGCGGATTCACTCCTTCCGCGGCATACTTGACGCGCTCCACTCCAGATCTTTAGCGTGTCCACGCTTATGAATGCCGTGCACTCATGTGCACGGTGGGAGAGTCAAGGAGACCGAGGATGCCCGCTCCCCGCACCGTCCTGCTCACCGGCGCCGCCGGCGGCCTCGGCACCCTGATGCGGGACCTGCTCCCGGACTACGGCTACGAGCTGCGGCTGCTCGACCTGCGCCCGGTCGAGGGCGCGCCGGACGCGATCACCGCCGACCTCGCCGACCAGGACGCCGTGCGCGAGGCGGTCCGCGGCGTCGACGCGATCATCCACCTCGCGGGCATCTCCCTGGAAGCCCCCTTCGAGAAGATCCTCAAGGCGAACATCGAGGGCACCTACCACCTGTACGAGGCCGCCCGCGAGGAGGGCGTCGGCCGGATCGTCTTCGCCTCCTCCAACCACGCCGTCGGCTACACCCCGCGCCCCCAGGGCGACGACCCCCTGATCCCGGTCGACACCCCCCGCCGCCCGGACACCTTCTACGGCCTGTCCAAGTGCTTCGGCGAGGACCTCGCGCAGCTCTACTGGGACAAGCACGGCCTGGAGACGGTCTCGGTGCGGATCGGCTCCTGCTTCCCCGAGCCGACCAGCGTGCGCATGCTCTCGGTGTGGATGAGTCCCGCCGACGGCGCCCGCCTCTTCCACGCGGCCCTGACCGCCGAGCACGTCGGCCACACCGTCGTCCACGGCTCCTCCGCCAACACCCGGCTGTGGTGGGACCTCACCACAGCCCGGGAGCTCGGCTACGAACCGCAGGACGACTCCGAGCCGTGGGCCGAGAAGCTCATCGCCGAGCAGGGCGAGCTGGACCCGGAGAACGAGGCGCACGCCTACCTCGGCGGCCACTTCGTGACGGACCCGCCGATCTGGCCGTACTGACCGGAAAGAGTCGTCGCGAGAGGGCGGGCGGGCAGAGAACGGGCCCGCCCGTTCGGGCATTCGGGCACGGCCCGAATACGGTCGGGCAGCGCCCTCAGGGGCGCGGGGAACTGCGCGACCAGTCACAACGCGCCCGCGGACGGCCACGAGCCCCCTCCGGCACGCGGCGTGTGTCCGGGACCGAACGGGCACACACGGGCACGAACCCTTCCGCAACAGACCTGGTCGTCGTGGAACACCCGCTGTAGAACTTCCCCATGGCCCGACCGAGGGCCCGAACGGGCAGCACAGCAGGAAGGCGGGTGACGACCATGAACAGAACAGCGGAGGAACGCCAGCGCGAGATCGTCCGCGCCGCCCGCGCGAGCGGCTCCGTCGACGTCACCGCCCTCGCCGCCGAACTGGGCGTGGCCAAGGAAACCGTACGGCGGGACCTGCGGGTCCTGGAGGACCACGGCCTGCTCCGCCGCACCCATGGCGGCGCCTACCCGGTGGAGAGCGCCGGCTTCGAGACGACGCTCGCCTTCCGCGCCACCAGCCACGTCCCCGAGAAGCGCCGCATCGCGGCCGCCGCCGCCGAACTGCTGGGCGACGCCGAGACCGTCTTCGTCGACGAGGGCTTCACCCCCCAGCTCATCGCCGAGGCACTCCCCCGGGACCGGCCGCTGACCGTGGTCACCGCGTCCCTGCCGGTCGCCGGCGCGCTCGCCGGGACCGACACCGTGTCGGTCCTGCTGCTCGGCGGCCGGGTCCGCTCCGGCACCCTCGCCACCGTCGACCACTGGACGACGAAGATGCTGGCCGGTTTCGTCGTCGACCTGGCGTACATCGGCGCCAACGGCATCTCCCGCGAACACGGCCTCACCACCCCCGACCCGGCCGTCAGCGAGGTCAAGGCCCAGGCGGTCCGGGCCGCCCGCCGCACGGTCTTCGCGGGCGTGCACACCAAGTTCGGAGCGGTCAGCTTCTGCCGGTTCGCCGAGGTCGGCTCACTGGAGACGATCGTGACGAGCACGCTTCTGCCGGCCGCCGAGGCCCACCGCTACTCACTGCTCGGCCCACAGGTCATCCGCGTCTGACCCACCGATCCCCGTCCCCGCAGGGCTCAGCCACGTCCTGCCATGCCCCTTATCTCCCCATAATCCAGGAGCGATCCATGCGAACCCAGAGCCGACGACGGCCACCGCGAGCCACGCTCGCCGCGGCCGCCGCAGGGACGCTGCTCGCCCCGCTGCTCTCCGGCTGCTGGGTCGGGGCGGGCGGGGCCGGATCCGGCGGCGACGCCATCAACGTCCTGATGGTCAACAACCCCCAGATGGTCGAGCTCCAGAAGCTCACCCGCGCCCACTTCACCGAAGAGACCGGCATCAAGGTCAACTTCACCGTCCTGCCCGAGAACGACGTCCGCGACAAGATCAGCCAGGACTTCGCCAACCAGGCCGGCCAGTACGACGTCGCCACGCTGTCCAACTACGAGATACCGATCTACGCCCGCAACGGCTGGCTGCACGAGATGAACGGCTATGTGGCCAAGGACCCGGCCTACGACGAGCAGGACATCCTGAAGCCGATGCGCCAGTCCCTCACCGGGGACGACGGCAAGCTCTACGGCCAGCCCTTCTACGGCGAGTCCTCGTTCCTGATGTACCGCAAGGACGTGTTCGAGAAGAAGGGCCTGACGATGCCCGCGCGCCCTACCTGGCAGCAGGTGGCGGGCCTCGCGGCGAAGGCGGACGGCGCCGAACCGGGCATGAAGGGCATCTGCCTGCGCGGCCTGCCCGGCTGGGGCGAGGTGATGGCCCCCCTGACCACCGTCGTGAACACCTTCGGCGGCACCTGGTTCGACAAGAACTGGAAGGCGCGGCTCGACTCCCCCGCCTTCGAGAAGGCGACGAAGTTCTATGTCGACCTGGTCCGCGAGCACGGCGAGTCCGGCGCCGCCCAGGCCGGATTCGCCGAGTGCCTGAACAACATGACCCAGGGCAAGGTCGCCATGTGGTACGACGCCACCTCCGCGGCCGGATCCCTGGAGGCGTCGAACTCCCCGGTCAAGGGCAAGGTCGGCTACGCCCCCGCACCCGTCGAGAAGACCGAGTCCTCCGGCTGGCTCTACACCTGGGCCTGGGGCATCCAGAAGGCCTCCCGCAACTCCGACGACGCCTGGAAGTTCGTCTCCTGGGCGTCCGGCAAGGAGTACGAGCAGCTGGTCGGCGACCGGATCGGCTGGTCCAACGTCCCGGCCGGCAAGCGGGCGTCGACGTACGCCAACGCCGACTACCGCAAGGAGGCCGCCGCCTTCCAGGAGATGACCAAGGAGGCCATCGAAGGGGCCCGGCCCAATGATCCCGGTGTGCAGCCGCGGCCCGCGCCCGGCATCCAGTTCGTCGGCATCCCCGAGTTCACCGACCTCGGCACCAAGGTCTCGCAGGAGATCAGCGCGGCCATCGCCGGACGCCAGTCCGTCGAATCGGCCCTGAAGAAGTCGCAGGCACTCGCCGAGAGGATCTCCGAGGAGTACGAGGGACGATGACCGCCATGACAACGGCCCCCGTGGCCGCTCCCGAGACGCGCGCTCCGGTCCGCCGGCCCTCCGCCCGCCTGCGCGCCTGGGCCACCCGCGCCCCGCTGCTCCCCGCCCTGATCTTCATGATCGTCGTCACCCAGCTGCCCTTCGTGGCCACGCTGGTGATCTCCTTCTTCGACTGGAACTCCCTCTATCCCGACGCCCGGCACTTCACGGGCCTCGACAACTACCAGGAGGTCCTCACCGACGCGGACCTGCGCCAGTCGGTGTGGACGACCGTCCTGCTGACGGTGGCGGTGGTCCTGGCCAGCCTGGTGCTGGGCCTCGTCCTGGCGCTGCTGCTGGACCGGAGGTTCCGCGGCCGGGGCATCGTGCGGACGCTGCTGATCGCACCCTTCCTGGTGGTCCCGGTCGCGGCGGCCCTGCTCTGGAAGCACGTGCTCTACAACCCCGAATACGGCCTGTTCAACGGGTTGTTGCACTATGTGGGCGGCCCACAGCCCGACTGGATCTCGAACACCCCGCTGCTCGCGGTCGAAGCGTCGCTCGTCTGGCAGTGGACGCCGTTCATGATGCTGATCCTGCTGGCCGGCCTCCAGAGCCGTGACCACCAGCAGATCGAGGCGGCCCGGGTCGACGGCGCGAGCGACTGGCAGATCTTCGTCCACCTGACGCTCCCGCATCTGCGCCGCTACCTCGAACTGGGCGCCCTGCTGGGCTCGATCTACATCGTCCAGAACTTCGACGCGGTCTTCACGATCACCTCCGGCGGCCTGGGCACCGCCAACCTCCCCTACACCGTCTACCAGAGCTTCTACCAGGCCCACGAGAACGGTCTCGCCTCGGCCGCGGGCGTCCTGGTGGTCATCGGCTCGATCGTCATCGCGACCTTCGCCCTGCGCGTGGTGTCGTCCCTGTTCCGCGAGGAGGTGTCCGGCGCATGAGCACGACCGCCCTGCGTGTCCGCCGTGTCCGAGGCAAAGGTGCGGGCCTGGGCCTGCTGGCCTGGCTGCTCGGCATCGCGTTCTTCCTGCCCATCGCGTGGATGGCGCTGACGTCCTTCCACTCCGAGCAGGACGCGGCGACCAACCCGCCCTCCTTCGCCGCTGCCCTGACCCTGGACGGCTACCGCGAGTTCTTCGGCGCGGGCGGCGGCGCGAGCCCCTGGCCGGCGCTGATCAACTCCACGGTCGCGTCCGTGGCCTCGACCCTGCTGGTCCTGCTGCTGGCCTTCCCGGCGGCGTACGCGCTGTCCATCAACCGCGTCCGCAAATGGACGGACGTCCTGTTCTTCTTCCTCTCCACCAAGATGCTGCCCGCGGTCGCGGGCCTGCTCCCGATCTACCTCTTCGCCAAGAACGCCGGGATGCTCGACAACATCTGGCTGCTGGTCATCCTCTACACCTCCATGAACCTGCCGATCGCGGTGTGGATGATGCAGTCGTTCCTCGCCGAGATCCCGGTCGCGGTGATCGAGGCGGCCCGGGTGGACGGGGCACGGCTGCCGACGGTCCTCGCACGCGTGGTGGCCCCGATCGCCCTGCCCGGCATCGCGGCGACCGCCCTGATCTGCTTCATCTTCAGCTGGAACGAACTGCTCTTCGCCCGGGTGCTGACCGGTGTGGTCGCCGAGACCGCCCCCGTCTTCCTGACCGGCTTCATCACCAGCCAGGGCCTGTTCCTGGCGAAGGTGTGCGCCGCGTCGCTCGTCATCTCCCTGCCGGTGCTCGCCGCGGGGTTCGCCGCCCAGGACAAGCTGGTCCAGGGCCTGTCGTTGGGAGCCGTGAAATGAAGGCCGCCGTCATCGAGTCCGTGGGCAGGGCCGTCGTCGCCGAGGTCCCGGACCCGACGCCAGGTCCGCGCGAGGTCGTCGTCGAGGTCGCGGCCTGCGGGCTGTGCGGCACGGACCTGCACATCCTCCAGGGCGAGTTCGCCCCCAAGCTGCCGATCGTGCCCGGGCACGAGTTCGCGGGCGAGGTGGTCGGGGTCGGCACCCAGGTCACCGAGGTGTCGGTGGGCGACCGGGTGGCGGTCGACCCCTCCCTCTACTGCTACGAGTGCCGCTACTGCCGCACCGGCCACAACAACCTCTGCGAACGCTGGGCGGCGATCGGCGTCACTACGGCGGGCGGGGCCGCGAAGTACGCCCTGGCCCCCGTGGCGAACTGCGTGAAGCTCCCCGGCCACGTCCGCACGCAGGACGCGGCCCTGGTGGAGCCCCTGTCCTGCGCGGTACGCGGCTACGACGTGCTCCGGTCCCGCCTCGGCGCGCACGTCCTGATCTACGGTTCCGGCACGATGGGCCTGATGATGCTGGAGCTGGCCAAGCGCACGGGCGCGGCGAGCGTGGACGTCGTCGACGTGAACCCGGCCCGCCTGGAGACGGCCCGCCGCCTCGGCGTCTCGGCGTCGGCAGCGGGCCCGGACGAACTCGACCGCCCGCAGGGCTGGGACCTGGTCGTCGACGCCACGGGCAACGCGGCGGCGATCCAGGACGGCCTGGACCGGGTGGCGAAGGCCGGCACGTTCCTCCAGTTCGGAGTGGCCGACTACGCGACCCGCGTGACGATCGACCCGTACCGCATCTACAACCAGGAGATCACCATCACCGGCTCGATGGCGGTGCTGCACAGCTTCGAGCGCGCGGCCGAGCTGTTCGCGAACGGGGTGCTCGACCCCGACGTCTTCATCAGCGACCGGATCCCGTTGGAGCGGTACCCGGAGGCGCTGGAACAGTTCGCGTCAGGGGTCGGCCGCAAGATCGTGATCGTGCCGTAGGGAACGGACCGCTGCGGGCGGGGCAGGCGAAATTCGCTGGGGCGCCTGCCACCGCCCCCGTACGCTCACGGCATGCCACGACCCCACGGATTCACCTATGAGCAGCACGCGGGCGGAACGGTCCGCATCACCCACCACGGCCGCCCCGCCACCACGCTGAACGGCACCCGGGCCGAGCAGTTCATCGCCGACGTCGAGGCCTCCGACCCCCAGCTCGTCATGGCCCGCTGGACCGGAAACTACAAGCGGGGCAACGAACGCACCGCCCGCGATCATCCCCGCAACCGCCGCTGACCCGAATGGGCGGCAGGTAAGGGAACGGCAAAACCGCCTCGATCGTTCACCCGGCATGACAGCTATGACCCCCGGCTCGAACATCCCCCTGTCCGCCGCCCGCGTGACGGTGGACGTCGCCGCCCCGGTGCGGCTCGACGTATCGAGCCTGCTGCTCACCGCCGACGGCAAGGTGCGCTCCGACGACGACTTCATCTTCTACAACCAGCCGTCGGGCCCGGGCGTGACGTACCGCTCGGGCGGCGGCACCACGCCCGACGCGATCGTGGTCGACACGACGGCCGTGCCCCCCGGCATCGAGAAGATCGTCGTCACGGCGAGCCCGGACGCCGCGGGCCAGACCTTCCGGGGCATCGAACCGACGGCCACGATCCGCAACGCGGACGACAGCTCCGTCCTGGCCTCGTTCACGCCCCCGCAGCTCGGTGACGAGACGGCCCTGGTGATCGTGGAGATCTACCTGCGCAACGGCCAGTGGAAGGCCCGAGCCGTCGGCCAGGGATACGCCAACGGCCTGGCGGGCATCGCCACGGACTTCGGTGTCTCGGTGGAGGAGCCGGCCGCCCCGGCCCAGCAGCCGGTGACCCCGCCGTCGGCCCCGGCGCAACCGCCGGTGGCCGCGCCGGCCCCGCCCGTCACCACGCCCGCGGCGCCCCCGGCTCCCGCCACGCCTCCGCCGCCCGCACCCGGCGCCGGGAAGATCAACCTCGACAAGGGCCGCGTAAGCCTCCAGAAGAACCAGACCGTCTCCCTGATGAAGGGCGGCCGCCCCCTGCTCTCCCAGGTCAAGATGGGCCTCGGATGGGAGCCGGCGTACCGCGGCAAGGACATCGACCTGGACGCCTCGGTCATCGCCTATGGGCCGCAGCGCAACCACATCGACAGCTGCTACTTCGGCAAGCTGTCCATCGTCGGCGGCGCGATCAAGCACTCCGGTGACAACCTCACGGGTGAGGGCGGCGGTGACGACGAGGTGATCGTGGTCGACCTCGGCCGCCTCCCGCAGGAGGTGACCGGCCTGGTCTTCACGGTCAACTCCTTCTCCGGCCAGAAGTTCACGGAGGTCGCCAAGGCCTACTGCCGCCTCCTGGACGCCACGACCGGCGAGGAACTGGTCCGTTTCGACCTCACCAGCGCCGAGCCGCAGACCGGCGTGATGATGGCCAAGCTGATCCGCCAGTTCTCCGGCGAGTGGGAGATGACGGCGATCGGCGACTTCGTGAAGTCCCGCACGGTCAGGGGAATGGTGAAGCCGGCGGCCCAGACCCTGTAACGACACACAGACGACAACTCAGCGACGCCCCCGGCCCAGCCCCATCCCCACGACCCGGTTGCCGGGGGCACGCGACGCCGTCCTGCCACGCCGACGACGCGGGGACCGCAAGCTCAAGCTCACGACGCTCCCCGACTCCGGACGGGCCGGGGCCGGCCAGGCCGCCACCACAGCGCTCACACGGCCACGAGTCTCCACGCCCACGTCAGCGGCCATGACCGCGAGGCTCGCAACAAGCCCGCGAAGCCGCCCCGGCCGTGACCACGAGCCCGCAGCAACCCCACACGCCCACCCCGGCCACAACCGCAAAGCCGCGCGGGCCTCCCAACCAACCGCACACGTGCCCCAAGAGCCCGCCGCACCACCCCGCGGCCCGCCGCCCCTCAGCCGCCACGCGGCCGCAGTCCCTCCGTCAGCAACGTCAGATAGCGGCGGATGTGTTCGCCCTCCCCGTCCGCCAGCTCCGCCGCCGTCGACACGCCGTGTGCCAGCCGCAGTACGTCGACCGGCTCGACGTCCCGCCGGAGCGTGCCCTCCTCCTGTGCTGCCCGGACCAGGCGCCCCGCAGCGCTCTTCACCGAGTCGCCGCAGGCCGTGGCCACGGTCGAGCCGCTCTGCGTGACGGCCGGGCCCAGCAGGGCTCTGAGGCCGCGCATCTGGATCATTCCGGCGCCGAGTCCGTACAGCCACTCCACCAGCGCCTCACCCGGCGGCAGTTCGGCCGCGAGTTCGTCGGCCCGGGCCGCGATCGCCTCGATGCGGTCGAGGTACGCGGCCTCCAACAGCGCGTGCCGGGTCGGGAAATGCCGGTAGAGCGTGCCGGAGCCGACGCCGGCCCGCTTGGCGATGTCGTCGAGCGACGCGCCCGCCCCGTGCTCGGCGAAGGCCTCCGCGGCCACCTTCAGCAACCGCTCGTAGTTGCGCCGAGCATCCGCCCGCATGGGCCTGACCTGCGCCATGCAGCCACTCCTCACGAACCGGGGACTCACGAACCGGGGATTCACGAACCGGGGACCCTCTCCGCACCATATCGAGAACGGCCGGCGGCCGGAGGTCCGGAACGGCCCGCCGGGCTCACGGCCGGGCGGGTCAGGCGGAGGAGCGGACCACCAGCTCGGGCACCACCCACGCGTCCGCACCCCGCAGCGGCTCCTCACCCGCGCGCAGCCGGGCCACCTGCTCCACGGCCAGCCGTCCCAGCTGCCGCTTGTCGATGTGCAGGGTGGTCAGGGCGGGGTCCACCAGTTCACCCAGGGAGAGGCCGTCGAAGCCCAGCACCGCCAGATCGTCCGGAACACTCCGGCCATGGCGGCGGGCGGTGCGCATCGCCCCGACCGCGATCAGGTCGTTGAAGCCGAAGACCGCGGTGGTCTCGGGCCGCGCCGCCAGGAGTCGTTCCATGCCGGCCTCGCCGCCGGCCACGCTGTGCTCCGGGCACACCACGACCCAGTCCTCGTCGACCGGCACTCCGAGGCGCCGCACCTGCTCCAGGAACGCCAGCCTGCGGGGGCCGGGGCCGTGCACGCCGTCCAGCATGCCGATCCTGCGGTGCCCCGCGCGGAACAGGTGGTTCAGGCCCTGCTCGACTCCGGTGGCGGCGTCGATGCCCACGGCCGCGAACCGGGTCTGCTGCGGGCCGCGCTCCAGAAGCACCAGCGGCACGCCTCCGAGGTGCCGGGTGAGGACGTCGTCCGGGTCCTTGAAATAGCCCACGACCGCGTCCGCCTGGTGGGAGAGCACGTCGAGCGCCTGCCGCTCCCTGGCCTCGTCGATCCGGGAGTCCCACACGACCACCTGCCAGCCGCGCTGTTCGGCCGCCTCCAGCACCCCGGCGGCCACCTCGGGGAAGAACGGGTTGCGCAGGTCCGGTATGACCAGGCCCGCCGTCACCGCGCCCTTCTGAACGAGTCCGCGCGCGAACCGGCTGGGCCGGTAGTCCAGGAGCCGGGCCGCCTCCAGGACCCGCTCCTTGGTGGCCGGGTCGATCTCCCCCTTGTCGTTGACCGCCCGGGAGACCGTTTGCCGTGACACCCCGGCCAGGCGTGCGACGTCGTGGATCGTGGCCCGGCGCCGGGCACCGCCGGGCCGCTCGGCATCCGGCTCCGCCCGCTGATTGTCGGTCCACACGTTCAGCACTTTATCCGGCTCCGGCCACCGCCCGGCAGGGGCGGCCGGGCGGGCCCCTCAGTCGTCGAGCTCGGTGAAGAGCGTCAGCTGGAGGGCGCCCGGGGCCTCGAGGCGGGAGTTCAGCCTGTTCTTGCAAGGAACCCCGGGGTTTCGGCCCCGGGAGGAATCGCACCTTCGGGCTCGCGGCGCGGAGCGCCGCGGTATCGCTGTGCCTGCCCGGCCGCGTAGCGGCCGGGCATCACTCGGGACGCGACGCCTCGGGACAGGGTGCACGGGTCACTCGATGGGGTGAGCAGCTGGGAACGTGTGGTGGGGTGTCGTGCGGGTGTCTACGATCGCTGATCGTGAAGCTGGTGGTGCAGGTCAGGCTGCTGCCGACGCCCGTGCAGGCGGCGGCTCTGGAGGCGACCCTGCGCGGCTGCAACGAGGCTGCCACCTGGGTGAGCCGGGTCGCCTTTGAACACGGGGAGTTCAGGAACTTCGCCCTGCGCAGGCTCACCTACGAGCAGGTCAAGTCCCGCTGGAACCTCGGTGCTCAGGCGGCCCGGCACACGATCAAGAAGACCTGCGACGCGTACGCCACGCTGAAGGCGAACCTGAGGGCGGGCCGTCTGGGGCGTCCCGGCTCAGCGCGCTACCGCCGCGCCACGCAAAAGCCCGTTGCCTTCCGTTCCTTTGGTGCTCAGCCCTACGACGACCGGATGCTGTCGTGGCAGATCGCCGGGCGGACGGTGTCGGTCTGGACCACCGGCGGGCGGATGAAGAACGTGGCTTTCACGGCATCTGTCGAGCAGCTGGCCACGCTCGCGCTGTACCGCAGGGGCGAGTCCGATCTCGTGCACAGGGACGGCATGTGGTTCCTGAACGCCACGTGCGAAATCCCCGAGGCCGAGCCGAACACCGAACCGGTGGACTTCCTCGGCATCGACCTGGGCATCGTGAACATCGCCACCACCTCGGACTCCAGCTGGTCCTTCGCCCAGCTGGGGCAGTTCATCACGTACAAGGCCCGCAAGGCCGGGGTGCCGGTCGTGCACGTCGATCCGGCGTACACCTCCCGTACCTGCGCCGAGTGCGGCCACATCGACGCAGCGAACCGGGTCTCCCAGGCCTGGTTCGCGTGCCGGTCCTGCGGATTCGTTGATCACGCGGACCGGAACAGCTCCCGCAACATCCGCGCCCGCGCGTGGGAGTTGTGGCGACGCGGGGCCCAGTCAACGGCCCCAGCCCCACCCCCGAAGTCGGTGGGAGGGGCAGGACGCAGACGCAGCATCACAGCCAGTGGCGCCCGTTGTGCGCCCGTCGCTTTAGCGACGGGTAGTTGACGGAGTTCCAGGGTGTGCGCGTGGGCCCGGCGACCACCTCGGCGCCGGCGGCGGCCAGCTTCGCCGTGGTGGCGACGGAGTCGTCCACCTGGAAGGCGACCCGACGTGCCCGGCCACCCGCCGCCCCACCTCGACCTCGTCGATGAAGGCGGCATGGTTCGGGTCGGTCAGCTCCAGGGTGGCCCGCCCGGCCTCCAGGATCGTGATCCCGCCCGCTCTCCGAGGCGAACGCGCCCTGCTCGGTCAGGCCGAGCACGTCCCGGTAGAAGTGCAGCGCGGCGTCGTAGTCGTCCGCGGTCACGACCAGACGGAGTTCTCGTACGGCTGGTTCCTCGGGCATGGGGCTCCTCCGAGAGCTGGGGTATCCGCTGACAACCCAGGGGCCGGCCGGTTGATTCCCACGCGGCCGGGGGAGGGAGGGCCCCACGGTCAGGCGTCAGAACAGCGCGCTGTACGCGTTCAGCGCCGGCTGTCCGCCCAGGTGGGCATAGAGAACCGTGGAGTCGCGGCCGATCTCGCCCCGCGAGACCAGGTCGATCATCCCGGCCATGGATTTCCCCTCGTAGACGGGGTCGGTGACCATCCCCTCCGTCCGGGCCGCGAGCCGCATCGCCGCCAGGGTGGACTCGTCGGGGATGCCGTACGTGCCCGCGTGGTACCGCTCGTCGAGTTCGACGTCGAGCTCGGTCGACTCGCGCTTGAGGCCGATGAGCTGCCCGGTGTTGTGCGCGATCCGGGCGATCTGGCCACGGGTCGCGGCGGGTTTCGCCGAGGCGTCGATGCCGAGCACGCGCCGGGGCCGCCCGCCCGCCTCCTCCAGCGCGGCGAACCCCGCGACCATGCCGGCCTGGGTGGAGCCGGTCACCGAGCACACGACCACGGTGTCGAAGAAGACGCCCAGCTCGCGCTCCTGCTCGGCGACCTCGTACGCCCACCCGGCGAAACCGAGGCCGCCGAGCGGATGGTCGGAGGCGCCGGCCGGGATGGCGTACGGCTTGCCGCCCGCCTCCTCGACCTCCCTGAGCGCCTGCTCCCAGCTCTCCTTGAACCCGATCCCGAACCCGGCCTTCACCAGCCGCACGTCGGCCCCGGCGAGGCGGCTGAGCAGGATGTTGCCGACCTTGTCGTACACGGCGTCGGGCCACTCCACCCAACTCTCCTGCACCAGCACGCACTTGAGCCCGGCCCGGGCGGCTACCGCCGCGACCTGCCGGGTGTGGTTCGACTGCACCCCGCCGATCGACACGAGCGTGTCGCAGCCCTTCGCGAGCGCGTCGGCGACCAGGTACTCCAGCTTGCGGGTCTTGTTGCCGCCGTACGCGACACCGGAATTGCAGTCCTCGCGCTTGGCCCAGAGGGCGGCCCCGCCGAGGTGCGCGGTCAGCCGCTCCAGGGGATGGACGGGCGAGGGCCCGAAGAGGAGGGGGTAACGCTCGTATGAGGCAAGGGGCGAGGAAGAGGAAGGAGACGGGGACGGGGAAAGGGACATGGTTCCTCCCGGGGTCGGGATGGGTATCGGTCCGGTCTCAGTCGGCGAGTTCTGCGAGCCCTCGCCAGATCTCAGCCGTGACGCGGACCGCCTCGGCCACGTCACCGGTCGCGCAGGCCTCGATCAGCCGCTCGTGAAGTCCGGCCGAACGGCAGCTGCCGCCCTCGCCGAAGCGCTGTCGCTCCAGGCGGCGGATGAGCGGGGTGTAGCGGGCGACGGTCGCGGCGGCCGCGCGGTTGCCGCTCACCCGGACGAGGACCTCGTGCAGCGCGTCATCGGCGCGCAGGGCTCCGTCCACGTCTCCGGCGCCGACGGCGACGGAGAACCGCTGGTTGGCGGCGCTCATCGCCTCGATGTCCGCGGCGCCCAGCCGGGACACGGCGACCCGCGTGACGAGCTCGTGCATGGCGCCGACCACGGCGGCGGCGTCCCTGACGTCGGAGGCCACGAGCGGGGTCACCCGGGTGTAGCTCTGCGGCTTGCTCTCCAGCAGCCCCTCGTCCACGAGCCGGGAGAACGCCTCCCGCACCGGCCCCCGGGACAACCCCAGCCGCTCCGCGAGCTCGGCGTCCCGCACCACGGCACCGGGTTCGATCTCCCCGGCCACGATGGCGTCCCGGATCGCCGCGTACGCACGGTCCCTGAGCAGGGTCCGGGGCACGGGCCGGATGGCTTCCATAAACTGAAATGTTAGATGTCAGTACCAGGTCTGGACAAGGGTCCGGACAAGACCGTGGCCCGCACTCCCCTCGCGGTGCGGGCCACGGTCCCTCAGGCCGCCCAGGGCCAGTCGGCGTCCCGGGAGGCCTCGATCAGCGGCACCATCCGGAAGGCGGCGTCCGTGAGGCCTGTGAAGGTGTGCCGGTTCCCGGTGCCCGACGGGCCGTGGCCCGCCCGGTATCCGGCGAGGTTCCAGGTGTAGACCGGCACGTCGGCCGGGACCTGCTCGGTCGGGTCACCCCGGTGGTGGTGCGTGTACTGCTCGTCGGTGACGATCAGCACGCGGTCGTGCTTCCGGTAGTGCCGGCGCACCGCCTCGGTGGTGTCGGTGCCGCCCAGGTCGCCGAAGCGGTCGAGGATCTTCAGCACCGACTCGCCCTTGCGGAACTTCACGCGGTCGCTCGTCGAGCCGAACTCGACCAGGTCCGCGCGCTCCGCCCGCAGCGCGAGCGCCGTGCCGAAGATCGCGGCGGCGTCGGCGCGGTTGAGCTCCGAGCGGTCGGACAGCCGCGACCAGAACATCGAGCCCGAGCGGTCCACGAGCACCAGCGTCCGGCCGGGCAGCACGGGCACGTTGGCCAGCGAGTGGCCGAGCGCCCGCTCCAGTGCGTACGACCAGCGCAGCGACGGCGTGTGCTGGTAGGCGGCGAGGTACCGGAAGGGGAACTGCCGCGAGCGCGCGACCTCCGCCGGGTCGCTGATCCGCGCGGCGACCCGCTCGGCGGCCTCGTCGGACACCCCGGCCTCGTCGAAGTTCCGCAGGTTGCGCACGAGCGCCATCGTGCCCATGGACGGGATCACGGCCTCCCAGGCCGCCTTGTCCATCGGCCCCTGGAGCCAGCCCGCCAGCGCCTCCCACGTCATCCCGGCCGCGGCCAGCCGCTCGGCACCGCC
The DNA here is from genome assembly GCF_001270025.1 of Streptomyces azureus. Taxonomy (NCBI): domain Bacteria; kingdom Bacillati; phylum Actinomycetota; class Actinomycetes; order Kitasatosporales; family Streptomycetaceae; genus Streptomyces; species Streptomyces azureus. The sequence goes on from NZ_DF968252.1 coordinate 49,830, forward strand.
CTCGGCGGTCACGACCGCGCGCCGCTTGGCCACCGGCAGGGCCATCAGTTCGCGGTGCGCGGTGAGAACGCGGTCCGACGCGGGCGGCACCGCGGTGTCGGGGTGGTGCCGCCGGTCGAGGGCGTACCGGAACAGCTCGCCCTGCCACGGCTTGTCCGGGTCCGGGGCGGCGTGCACGAGGTTGAGGATGTCGCCGAAGCGGTAGCCCTTGGAGGCGGTGTCGTACTTCAGCAGCGCCTTGCCGTGGTAGAGCCGGCGCACGGCGTCGGCGATGCCCCGCTTGACCGGCTTGGGCACGTTGCGGCCGTACATCGCCGTCCAGTACGCGAGCAGTTCACCGGGCTCGTCGGGCCGCTGGAGCACGGAGGCGACCACCTGCCGGTTGGCCGGGCCGCCGGTCGCGCCCGCGTCCAGGCGGGCCTTGACGTACTCGGCGGCGCCGACCACGGAGGCCGTACGCAGGTTGCCCTCGCCGCGCAGCCAGCCGAGCAGGCCGGCCGTCCACGCCGGGTCGGTGACGGCGAGCTCGCGCACGAGCTTCGCGAAGCGGTCGTCGCGGTCGGCGCCGGTCTCGTAGAAGGTCTGCTGCGAAACGAAGTTGGACACAGCCAGCAGGAAGAGCTCGGAGCGTGTGTCACGTTCGCGGCCCCGGCCGCCCTCGTACGTGCGCAGCACACGCCCGGTGGAGGTCACGCGGGAGACGGGACGCGCCCGCGCCGCCTTGCTGTTGAATCGCGCCATGATGAATTCCCCCGAATTCTTTACAGGTTGCCGAAGTCTTCGCAGATTTCGGGGGAAGCGCGCATGAGAAAGGTGGGTGCCCGAGAACAGAAGTCGGCGACGGACTTATCCGGATGCTCTGCCGATTGAGCTACAGCGACCCGAAGTCGCTGACGGGACTCGAACCCGCAACCTTCCGATCAAATGAAGTAACCGTTGCCTGCGCACCGGGCACCCACCCCATGCTGCGCCTCCCGAGATCAAGTCGGCGGCGGCGTCGGATTCTTTGGAAGAGAAGTAGCCGCTGCCATCGCACCGGGAGGTGCGTGACGTTGTGATCTCACTGTAGGAGGCGCAGTGCGGGGCCTGCGAGCGAATTAATTACCGCTTCTGCCGCTTCCAGGGGCCGGTGATGGCGAGCAGGATGCCCGGGTCCTGGATGTTGGCGTAAAGGGTCTTGCCGTCGGGTGAGAAGGTGACACCGGCGAACTCGCTGTACTCCGGCTCCTCTTCGGTGCCGACGTTCAGGTCGTTGCGGGCGATCGGGTAGGTGCGGCCGCTCTCGGTGGCGCCGAAGAGGTGCGAGACGCCCTCGCCGTCCTCGGCCAGGACGATGCCGCCGTACGGGGAGACGGTGATGTTGTCGGGGCCGTCGAACGCGCCGTCCTCGGACGGGTCGGGGTTCACGCCGAGCAGGACCTTCAGCGTCAGCGTCCGGCGCCTGGGGTCGTAGAACCAGACCTGGCCGTCGTGCTGGACGGGGCTCTCCTCACGGGCGTACGAGGAGACGATGTAGGCACCCCCGTCGCCCCACCACATGCCCTCCAGCTTGCGGGCGCGGGTGACCTCCCCGTCACCGAACTGCTCGCGCACCGGCGTGGTGCGGGCGTCGCGGTCGGGTACGTCCACCCAGTCGACGCCGTAGACGGTGCCGGTCTTCGTGGCGCGGGACAGGTCGTCGACGAACCGGCCGCCGGAGTCGTAGCACTTGGGCGCCTGGAGGACACCGGCGTCATCCGCGAGCTCGCGGAACTTCCCGGGGCCGTACGCGAAGCCCTTGGGCGGGGTCCAGCGGTAGAAGAGGCCGTTGGGCTCGTCGTCGTCCTCGGTGAGGTAGGCGTGGCCGCGCCTGGGGTCGATGACGACGGCCTCGTGGTCGTAGCGGCCGAAGAACTTCAGCGGCTTGGGGCTGCGGTTGGCGCGCCGGTCGGAGGGGTCGACCTCGAAGACGTAGCCGTGGTCCTTGGTCATGCCGTTGACGCCGGCCCTGTCGGAGTTCTCCTCGCAGGTGAGCCAGGTGCCCCATGGCGTACTGCCGCCGGCGCAGTTGGTGGAGGTGCCCGCGATGCCGACCCACTCCGCGACCCGTCCGTCGGGGCGTATCTCGACGACCGTGCAGCCACCGGCGGCGGCCGGGTCGTAGACGAGGCCCTCGGTGAGCGGCACCGGGTACTTCCAGTTGGCCCGCGGGCCCTTCAGCTCGTGGTTGTTGACGAGCAGGGTGGTACCGCGGGGGCCGTCGAAGGTGGCGGTGCCGTCGTGGTTGGACGGCGTGAACTCACCGGACTCCAGCTTCGTCCTGCCGCTGTAGGTGATGATCCGGTACGTGAAGCCGGCGGGCAGGGCGAGGATGCCCTTGGGGTCGGGGACGAGCGGCCCGTAACCGACTGGGTGCCGGGCGTCCGCCGCGCCCTCCGCACTGTCGGTGTCGTAGGACGCGAGGGCGTTGGGCGCGGTGGCGAGGGCGCCGACGCTGCCCGCCAGCGCGACACCGGCACCGGTGATCGCGGAGGTTCTGGCGAAGTCCCTGCGGGTGAGCGACATGGGTGTCTCCTGTGACGGTGGGTATGCCGTGGAGGGTGGCGGACCTCGTTCCGCAACACCGTCTCGCTCATCCGTGAACAGGGGTTGAACAGCGCACCAAGGGGCGCGGGACTGTATCCATATGCGGCTCCGCCGCGTGGGCGCGACAAGCCACGACGGCGCCGCACCCGCAAAGCGGCATCAACCACCCTGTTGCGACCGCGCCTTGAAGGCCGCCTTCCGCGCTTCCTTGGCGACCTTCTTGTCCGGATGCAACCGCCCCATCGCTTCCAGCACGTCTGCCGTCGCAGGGTGGTCAACCCGCCACACGGCCGCGAAGAACCCACTGTGCTGCTGCGCGAGCCCCTCCACCAGCGCCCGCAGTTCCTCGGAGTTCCCCTCCGCGGCCAGCTGCGCGGCCACCGTGTCGATGGTCAGCCAGTACACCATCGCCTCGGAAGGCGGGGGCACGTCCACCGCGCCGTGCTCGGTCAGCCACACCCGGGCGAGCCCGCCCAGCTCGGCGTCGTCGAGCACCTCCCGCAGCGCCGGCCCGGCCGAGGCACCGACCAGCGACAAGGCCTGCTGGCACCTGAGCCGCCGCAGCGGCGCCCCGGCATCGGAGCCCCGCGCCGCCGCCAGCAACTCCCGTGCCGCGGCGAGCGATTCCCGGCGCTCCAGCCACTGCTCGGTCTCGGCCTGCGCCGCACCCGGCGGGAACGCCGCCGTGCCGTCGAGCAGCGCGTCGGCTCCCTTGTCCGCGAGGTCTCCGACGGCCGGTGCCTCGAATCCGGCCTCCAGCAGCCGGGCACGCAGGCCGTACACCCCGAGCGGGGTGAGCCGGACCATGCCGTACCGGGAGACGTCGGTGTCGTCGACGGGCGCCGCGGGCTCCTCGTCGGCCTCGGCCATGAGCGTCTCGTCCACGGGCTGGTACGCCACGAGCCCCACCGGCTCCAGCATCCGGAACTGGTCGTCCAGCCGCATCATCGCGTCGGACACCTGCTCCAGGACGTCGTTGGTCGGCTCGCCCATGTCGCTGGGCACGATCACCGACGCGGCCAGCGCGGGCAGCGGCACCGGAGCTCCGGCGGGTGTGTCCTCGCCGGCGGTCAGCAGGTAGAGGTTGCCGAGCACCCCGTCGAGGAACTCGGCCTCGGCCTCCGGGTCCCAGTCGAGGGCGGAGAGGTCGACCTCGCCGCCCTCGGCCACGAGACCGTCGAGGTCGGGCACGCTCGCGTCGGCGAGCACCGTCTCCAGGGCCGCGAGCCACACCGCGAGCACGTCCTGCGGCGAGCCGCCGGTGAGCAGCGCCATGTCCTCGCCCGCCGTGACGGTGCCCTCCTCCTCGTCGACGATCTCGACGAGCCCGGTGTCCAGGGCCACCCGCCACGCCTCGCTGGCGTCGGCGGCGGCGTCGTCCCCGCTCAGTCCGAGCACCTCGGCGGCCGCGGGCAGCTGCTCGTCGACGAGCCCGCCCCCGGCGTCGACCCGGGTCTCCGGCCCGGCCCAGCGGGCCAGCCGGGCGGCCCGGGACAGCAACGGCGTGGACAGTGCGTCGCGCGCCAGCTCCGCTTCGGGGTGCAGCCGCACCGGCGGCAGGGGGGAGCTGTCTGACATCGGCTGTTTCTCCTAGGGCGCCTCATACGACTCAGCCGCTCAGCCTAGACGGATTTACACCTATGCCGCCTACTTCATGTCCCCGTCAGGAGCTGTACATGGCCGAAACCTTGACAAGTGACCTGAGCAGGCTGGAGATTGACGCGCGTAGAAGTCGGCGGACACTTGTTCACCGGGCCGGCCCCACCAGACCCGCCCGTCCACCGCCTTCTACGCGCGTCACACTGCCCGCCCCACAGGTAGCGGCAGACAGTCCACGCACCACCCTCGTCCCGGCGCCCTGTCACGTCCCCGGAGGGAACCCCGTTGCCGAGCAAGTCGTCCGCGCGCCTCGCCGCGCTCACCGTCGCCGCCGCGTGCTCCGCGGCATCCACGATCGTCCTCACCACCCCGGCCCACGCGGACCCGGTCCGCATCCACGACATCCAGGGCGTCACCCGGACGTCCCCGTACGCCGGCAAGCAGGTCACGGACGTGACCGGAATCGTCACCGGCATCCGGACCTACGGCCAGTCCCGCGGCTTCTGGATGCAAGACCCGAACCCGGACGCCGACCCGGCGACCAGCGAGGGCGTCTTCGTCTTCACCGGCTCGACGCCGAAGGGGGTCGCCGTCGGTGACTCCGTCAGGGTCAGCGGCACGGTCTCGGAGTACGTCCCCGGCGGCACCGCCTCCGGCAACCAGTCCCTGACGGAGATCACCAAGCCGACGACCACGGTCGTCTCCAGCGGCAACCGGCTCCCCGCCGCCACGACGGTCGACGCGAGGTCGGTCCCCGCCGCCTACGCCCCGGCCGGCGACACCACGGCGAACGGCTCGATCAACGCCCTCCCCCTCAAGCCCGCGAAGTACGCCCTGGACCACTACGAGGCACTGGAGGGCATGACCGTCCGCGTCACCGACACCCGTGTCGTGGGCGCCACCGACCCGTACACCGAACTCTGGGTGACGGTGAAGCCGCACGAGAACCGCAGCCGCAACGGCGGCACGGTCTACGGCTCCTATGACGCCCAGAACACCGGCCGCCTCCAGATCCAGTCCCTCGGTGCGGCGGCGGACTTCCCGAAGGCGAACGTCGGCGACACGCTCACCGGCACGACGGCGGGCCCGCTGGACTACAACCAGTTCGGCGGCTACACCCTGGTCGCGAGCGAACTCGGAACGCTCAAGTCCGCGGATCTGAAGCGTGAGACGACGCGCAAGCAGCGCTCCTCGGAACTCGCGGTCGCCACCTACAACGTCGAGAACCTCGACCCGACCGACGACACCTTCGCCGAGCACGCCTCCGCGATCGTGAACAACCTGAAGTCGCCGGACATCGTGTCCCTGGAGGAGATCCAGGACAACAACGGCGCGGAGAACGACGGTACGGTCGCCGCCGACCAGACCATGACCAAGCTGATCGACGCGATCGTCGCGGCCGGCGGCCCGACGTACGACTGGCGCTCGATCGACCCGGCCGACAAGGCCGACGGCGGTGAGCCCGGCGGCAACATCCGCCAGGCGTTCCTGTTCAACCCGGAGCGGGTCTCCTTCACGGACCGCGCGGGCGGCGACGCCACGGCGGCGACCGGCGTGACTAAGATCCGCGGCAAGGCGCACCTGACGCTCAGCCCCGGGCGGATCGCCCCCGCCGACGAGGCCTGGAGGAACAGCCGCAAGCCGCTGGCCGGCGAGTTCGTCTTCCGCGGCCGTACGGTCTTCGTGATCGCCAACCACTTCAACTCCAAGGGCGGCGACCAGGGCCTGACCTCCCAGTACCAGCCGCCGGCCCGCAGCTCCGAGACCCAGCGCCACCAGCAGGCCACGCTGGTGAACGCCTTCGTCAAGGACATCCTCGACACCCAGAAGAACGCGGACGTCATCGCCCTGGGCGACATCAACGACTTCGAGTTCTCCGGCACCACCAGGATCCTCGAGGGCCGGGGCGAACTCTGGTCGGCGATCAAGTCGCTGCCCAGGAGCGAGCGTTACTCGTACGTCTATCAGGGCAACAGCCAGGTCCTCGACCAGATCCTGATCAGCCCGTCGATCCGCCGCGACTGCGACTTCGAGTACGACAGCGTGCACGTCAACGCGGAGTTCAACGACCAGATCAGCGACCACGACCCGCAGGTCCTGCGCTTCCGCCCGTAACTCCTCGGCCACGGGCCGGCTGGACCAGAGCGTCCAGCCGGCCCCGCGGCACCGCACTCACCCGGGGACGAGCCCCAGGGCATGCCGGTACCGGCTCCCGCTCGATCCCCTCACCCCCGGGTACGTCCGCACCCGCTCCCACGTGCCGGTCCCGGGCGCCGCCAAGGCCTCGTCATAGGCTTGGCCGCTCTCCCACTCGGCGTAGTTCAGCACGTGCCCGCCATCGGTACTCAGATGGAAATGAGCGGAGATCAGCCCGGCGTTCCCTTCCGGATCGTCACCCAGGGCCTTGAGCACGAGATCGACCCACTCCTCCCGCCGCTCCCCGGCCGCTTCCTCGAAGTCGACCCGCACGGTGACGATCAGGCCGGGCACCCGCACGTCCCCGACGGCCCGCTCGAGGCTGCGGTACCGCCGGTACCGCTCGAGGCTCACCCGCTCGATGCCCGGCACGGCGGTGTCGATCTCGTCGACCCGCTCCTGCCGATGAACTTTGAAGAAGGTCTCGTACCCCTGCTCGTCGCTCCACTGCGAGTAGTGCATCAACGTGGACCCGTCGTGCCCCGCGTAGACGTGGTACCCCAGCAGATCACCGGTGGGCCACGGCCACCGCTCCCACGTCCGCCCGATCGCCTCCACGGTCTGCCGTTGCCGCTCTGGTGTACCGACCCGCCAGGTGCTGAAGAAGGGAGCACCGATCCGGGTGTCGGTGAGGTCGGGGTGCTGCTCGGTTCGAGGGCTCATTGAACACTCCAGTCATATGCGCCGGTTGCCTGCGCACCCCACCTTTCAACCTCGACCAAGGTTGAGGTCAAGCGAGGGGTGTCGCAGGGCCCGGCGCTTCCAGGTGCTCAACGTCCGTGCTGAGGGCGGGTGGGTCCGCAGACCGGCGGAACGGGGTGCCGCTGCGCCCACCCGTGCCGCACCCAGCGGCACGGGTGGGCGCAGCGAGGCGGGATTGGCGGTCCGCGGCGGGGGCCTGCGGCGGCTGAGCGGAACCCCGCAGCTCAGCCGAGACGCAGCCGCACCCGCGCACGCCGAGAAGGGGACGTGTCGGGATGTGTCCGCCCGCAGCGGTTGGCGCGTCAACGCCAGTCAGCTGGTGTGGGACTCCATCGCGCCGTTCGAGGACGGACGCCCCCGACGCGGCCCCGACCCATCACCACCGCGCAGGCGCAAACGGCCCGCCCTCCACCCCGCTCAGCGATACCAGCGCTGCCAGCGATGCCCGCGAGTCACATGCTGCCGCCGCCGCAACACCTCGACAGCAACGACCGCAGCCCCCGCAGCCGCCCCGGCGACCAGCACCGGCTTCGGGTGCCGCATCCCGGCCTGAACGACACCGCGCACCGGCCGAGGCCCCGCATGCGTCGCCTTGTCGTGCACCGTGTGCCCGGCCTGCGCGGCGCTGCTCCGCAACTGCACCGTCATCGCCCCGGCCTTGTCCCGGAGATCGGCCGCCCGAGCCCGCGCACGCCCCTTCACGTCCGCCTTTCCCGCCAACTCCTCCACGGTGTTGCCGAGTTCACTACGGGTCCGCTCGATCTGCTGCCGCAGTTCATCGGGCCCCTTGGCCCCACCCGTCGCGTCCGTCATCGATGTGCCCTTTCCCTGATCTCCTCCACGTCGGCCCTGACACTGCCGAGAGCCTCCTCAGGCGTGGGAGGCGTGGCCCGGCGCAACTGCCCCCGGCCGGCAGCGGCCAGCACGGCCGCGATCACGAACAGCACCCCCGTCACGATGAGCGCCGCGGCCCAGACGGGCAGCACCAGCGAGAGGGCGGCGACACCCGTCCCGGCCAGCGCGAGCAGCCCGGCGTAGGCGACGGCACCCGCCGCACCGAGCAGCCCACCGCCACGCCCCGCACGCCGGCCCTTCTCGGCCAGCTCTTCCTTCGCGAGAGCCACTTCCTGCCGGACGAGCCGGGAGAGCTGCTCCGAGGCCTGTGAGACGAGCTCGCCCACGGAGTGGCGCTCGTCGTGCACGGCCCGATGATCGATGGTCCCGGTCACGGTGTTCCGCCTCCTCTCGAAGTAGGAACCCCGAGTACCCGGCCCACCCCCCGCCACCCCCCCCCCCCCCCCCCCCCCCCCCCACCCGGCCCCCCCCCCCCCCCCCCCACCCCCCCCCCCCCCCCCCCCCCCCCCCCCCCCCCCCCCCCCCCCCCCC
>NZ_DF968253.1:0-31979 GCF_001270025.1 Streptomyces azureus
GAGGGTGTGGAACGCGTGGTTGGAGGCGTAGAGGGCCGTGAGTTCCGAGAGAAGGGGTTCGGGGAGGGGGCGGCCGGGGGGTGGCGGGAGCAGCGGGTCGAGGATCACGTCGGGAACGTATCGCGGGGCGGGTCGAGGACGGGGAAGCCCCCGGGCCGATGGACCGGCGCCGGGGGCTTCTGCCACAGGTGAGGGCATCCGTCAGACGTTCACGCCGAAGTCCTGGGCGATGCCGACCAGGCCGGAGGCGTAGCCCTGGCCGACCGCGCGGAACTTCCACTCCGCGCCGTTGCGGTACAGCTCGCCGAAGACCATGGCCGTCTCGGTGGCCGCGTCCTCCGACAGGTCGTAGCGGGCGATCTCGGCGCCGCCGGCCTGGTTGACGATGCGGATGTAGGCGTTGCGGACCTGGCCGAAGTTCTGCGAGCGGTTCTCGGCGTCGTAGATCGAGACCGGGAAGACGATCTTGTCGATGTCGGCCGGGAGGGCGGCGAGGTTGACGTTGATCGCCTCGTCGTCGCCGGCGCCCTCACCCGTGCGGTTGTCACCGGTGTGGACGATCGTGTTGTCCGGGGTCTGCTTGTTGTTGAAGAAGACGAAGTGGGCGTCCGAGTAGACCTTGCCCTGCGTGTTGACCGCGATCGCGGAGGCGTCGAGGTCGAAGTCCGTGCCGGTGGTGGTGCGGACGTCCCAGCCGAGGCCCACGGTGACAGCGGTCAGGCCCGGAGCCTCCTTGGTGAGCGAGACGTTGCCACCCTTGGACAGGCTTACAGCCATTGTTTGGGAGTCCCTTCCCTCGTTTACGTACGGCAAAGAAGCTACAGCTACCCCCATGAACGTGGAGAGGGGTACGCGAGGTTCCAGCTCCTTTACTTTCTTTACGCGCGATTATTCGGATGACGTGGACGGGACAGGAGCGGGAACATGGACGGCATGTCTGGTCCCCACGTCATCCGCGGCTCCGTCTCCCTGCCCGAGGCCGAGCTCATGTGGCGTTTCTCGCGGTCCTCGGGGCCCGGCGGACAGCACGTCAACACCAGTGACTCGAAGGTCGAGCTCAGTTTCGACCTGGCGAGGACCGAGGCGCTGCCCGAGGTGTGGAAGCAACGGGCGCTGGAGCGGCTGGCCGGGCGCCTGGTGGACGGAGTCGTCACCGTACGTTCCTCCGAGCACCGGTCCCAGTGGCGCAACCGCGAGACCGCCGCCGTACGCCTCGCCGCGCTCCTGGCAGAGGCCACCGCGCCGCCGCCCAAGCCCCGCAGGCCGACCCGGATCCCCCGGGGTATCAACGAGCGGCGGCTGCGCGAGAAGAAGCAGCGCTCGGAGACCAAGCGGGGCCGCTCCCCGCGGAACTGGAACTAGGCCAGGTCCAGGACCCCGACCGTCTGGTCTTCGCTGGTCTCTCCGTTCGCGCGGAAGCCGAGCCCCAGGTAGAAGCCCTCGGGGCCGTCGGGACCGGGATGCCAGGTGACGTAGAGCTGCTTGGTGCCGCGCCGGCGCAGCTCGGCGGCGACGGACTCGACGGCGAAACGGCCGTACCCCCTGCCCTGCTCACAGGCGGCGATGTTCAGCCGCCACAGGCCCGAGCGCAGCACGCTGCCGTCCTCGTACCAGTCGATGCCGAAGAAGGCCATGAGGAACCCGACCGGGCGGTCGCCGTCGACGATCAGGCGGGGCCAGGCGACGCCGGGATGCACATAGGCCTCGGCCAGGGACTTCACGACCGGGGAGACCGCGTGTTCCTGGTCGGGGCGGACGCGGATGCCGAGCGCGGTGTCGAGGTTCCCGGCGGTGATCTCTTCGAGGCGAGGGCCCGTTGTCATGCGCGCACCCTAGGCATGCCGTTCACGCCCGGGCCACCGGGTTTCCGCCTCACCCCAAGTGCCGGTATCGCCCCCGGAAGTACGTCAGCGGTCCACCGTCCGCGCTCGGGACGCGGGCCGTCAGGACGCGGCCGATGACCAGGGTGTGGTCGCCGGCCCGTACCCGCTGTTCCGTGCGGCACTCCAGGACGGCCAGGGCGCCGCCGACCAGGGGCGCGTCGGTGTACTCGCCGCGCGTGTAAGGGATGTCCGCGAAGAGCAGGCGGTCGCTGACACGGCCCTTCATGGCGAAGCGGCCCGCGATGTGCCGCTGGCTCTCGGAGAGGACCGAGACCGCCCACAGGGGCTGCTCGTCGAGCAGTTCGTCCATGCGGGAGCCTTCGCGCAGGCTCACCAGCACCAGGGGTGGGTCCAGGGACACGGACATGAAGGCCGTGGCCGTCATGCCCACGTCCTCGCTGCCCGGCGCCGAGGGGTCGTCCGGGTCGAGCGGCGGCTCCTGTGCGGTCACCAGGACCACGCCCGAGGCCAGCCGGGACATGGCGGCGCGGAACTCGTCGTTGCTCACCCCCTCAGCATGCCCGGAGACGGGCGGCGGAATGATCGGGGACGTGGCGGTGGGAGTGTTCGGCACATCCGAAACGCTAATCTCCGTCCCGGGCGCCCGCATCGGGCTCCCGCCCGATCACGGTCTTAGGACTCGTGACGGACTTCCGACGGCTCCCGACGGACTTCCAGCAGGCGCCGGAGGGCGCCGGGGAAATACATGGGCGCAACCTGACAAAGTTTGTGTTCGGCGGACGCACGTGAAGAACGCAGAAACTCCACTCAATTGTTCAGGTTTGCCTGTGACTTGAGTCACAAGGGGCACGAATTGTTGACCCTGTGTACCGAGTGAGCAGCGCGCTGTGATTCAGTGGCTGGGAAGCTGCCAGGACGATACGCCGAAGAGAACCCTTGATTCGCTGCGAGGTCTCGGGGGGAGGGCGAGCATGGAGACCGAGTCGGAGCCCTACGTCCGCCTTGCGTCCCTGCGGCAACTGCACCAGGTCATGGCCGACATGAACACGGCCCGCAGCCTGGCGGACACCCTGCAGACCGTCGCGGAGGGCGTGGTCGCCGCCCTCGGGTACGAGATGGCGTGCGTGAACCTCGTACGGCCCGACGGCGATCTCGTCGTCGCCGCCTTCGCCGGGAATCCCGCCGCAGAGGCCCTCATCACCGGCCGAGTCGGCTCCCGTGAGTCCTGGGAGCGCCGCCTCGGCATGGGCGAGCACTGGGGCGACCTGGTGTTCATACCGCACACCGAGGGCTGGGTCCTCGACGACGACGACGTCCCGCAGTGGTACACCGACGGCCCCGCGCCCCGCTTCGAGGACGAGTGGCACCCGGCCGACCGGCTCTTCGCGCCGATGTACGCGCCCGGCCCGCAGGGCAACGCGGCCTGCGGCGAGCTGATCGGTGTGCTGTCCGTGGACCGGCCGCGCAACGGCCGCCGCCCCGGTGCCTGGGGCCGCGAGGCGCTCCAGATGTACGCCTTCCAGGCCGCCATCGCGATCAGCAACGCCCGGCTGCGCGCCAACATGCAGCGGGCGCTCGTCCGGCTGGAGCGCGAGCAGCAGGCGCTGCGGGCGAGTGAGGAAAGCTTCAGGCAGGCCTTCGAGTACGCCCCGTCCGGCATGGCCATCGCCGAGATGGGCGGCGACCAGCACGGCCGGATCCTGCGCACGAACGACGCCCTGTGCCGACTGCTGGGCCGCCCCGCCTCCGCGATGCGCCGCTACTCGTTCTCCGACCTGGTCCACCCCGAGGACATAGGCACGCTCCTGCGCACCTCCGCCGAGGGCGGCCGCGCCGAGCTCCGCCTCGGCCGCCGTGACGGCACCTACGTCTGGGTCTCGCTGCGCAACAGCGTGGTCGCGGACGCCGCCGACGGCCCGCGCTTCCTCCTCACCCACGTCGAGGACATCGAGGAGCGCAAGCGCCGCGAGCTCCAGCTCGCCCACCGCGCCTCCCACGACTCGCTCACGGGCCTGCCGAACTCCGCCGAGCTGCGCTCCCGCCTGTCCGCCCGGCTGTGCCAGCGCGCGGCGCCCCCGCTCCCCGGCGTCGTCGAGTCCCACGACGCGGCCTACGGCCACCCCGCCTTCGACGCGATCGGCCACGCCTTCGACTTCGGGCCGAGCACCGAGCCGTTCGACGCCTACGACCACCATGTGCACACCGTCGCCCCGGACGGCGACCACGACGACGGCACCAAGGGCCTCGCCGTCCTCTTCTGCGACCTCGACGGCTTCAAGTCGATCAACGACCGGTTCGGGCACAACGCGGGTGACGCGGTTCTCATCGAGGTCGCCCGCCGGCTGAGCAACGGCGTCCGCGACGGCGACACCGTCGCCCGGCTCGGTGGTGACGAATTCGTCATCCTCGCCGACGGACTCGGCCGCGCCGACGCGCAGGACCTCGCGGTCCGCCTGCGCAACGAGATCATCCAGCCCATCCGTGCCGAGGGGCGGGCCGTCCGGGTCGGCGCCAGCTTCGGCATCGGATGGGCACACTGTGGAATGACGGCGGACGAAGTGTTGAAATCCGCTGACGAGCGGATGTACGTCGAGAAACGATCTCGTCCCAAACAACACAGACGCGCGGGCTGAGCCCCAGGTCAGCGAGTGGATGCGGTCTGAGTCACCCGTTTGGGTCACTGGGAGCGGGTAGGCTCGCTCTCTCACGACCCGTACCGCATGCACCGCACCTGACTGAGGAGACCAAGGGATGACGCCCGGCAACAACGGCGCGAGCACGCCCGAGGACGACGACCCGTTCGGTTATCTCTACGCCGACGGGCAGGCCAACGGGGCCCAGCCGCCGTCCGGGGGCTACGGCTACCCGAACTCGGTCAACCGGGTGCGGGCGGTCGGCACACGCCAGTACGGCCAGCAGGCGCAGACGGCGGCCTACGGCCAGGCCCCGCAGCAGCAGAACGCCTACGGCCAGCCGAACGCGCACTACGCGGCGCCGGAGACGCTGCCCGGCGGTGCCCCCACCACCCAGCAGCAGATGCCGGGCGGTGGCGGTGGCCGGGGCGGCCGGGGCCCGAACACCAAGGGACTGCTGATCGGCGCGATCGCGGTGGTCGCCGCGGTCGTCATCGGCATCGGCGTGGCCATGCTGGGCGGCGAGAAGGACCAGGGCAACACCGACGACCAGGCGGGCGCGACCCCGACCCAGTCCCAGCAGTCGAAGCCGAGCCCTTCACCCAGCAAGGGCCAAGCGGCCCAGCAAAAGCTTCCCGAGACCGACGCGAAGGCACTGCGGCTCAGCCCCGGCATGACGACGGCGTCGGACATCAAGGGTGCGAAGGCCGACGGCGGGGTCTACGTGACCGGCTTCAACCAGGTAGGCGCCAAGGTCACCTGGACGGTGAACGGCATCGAGAAGGCCGGCAGCTACCGGCTCTACGTGCGCTACGGCGTGCCGGGCGTGGACGCCGACGGGACCCTGGTGGTCAACGGCAAGGCGAACCCCCAGCCCCTGAGCATGGAAAATTTCGGGAACACACCCAAGGGCGACTGGGAGCAGGGCTGGAAGGAGACCTGGGCCACGGTGAACCTGACCAAGGGCACCAACACCATCGAGCTTGCCTGTAACGAGGGCAACAAGTGCGATGCGGTGCTCGACCAGTTCTACGTCGCGAAGGGCTGACCGACCCGGCGCTCACGACGGCGGCCGTTCCCCCCGCATGGTGCGGGGGGAACGGCCGCCGTCGTACGAGTGTGACGGGGTCAGATCACGCGACCCGGCCCCACTCCAGGCAACGCGTCGCCGCGTACCGCTTCTTGCCGCCCCAGTTCACCTCGTGCCAGCGGTTCTCGGTGGGCGAGCTGCTGGTGCACTTGTAGTTACCGCCGTCCACCGCGCTGCACCCGGCGACCCAGCACTTCACGATCTTCCCCTTCTTGAGGGTGCCGACCTTCCGTGCGGTGGTGCTGGGCTTTTCACGGATGCTGACGTCCCGGACGTCGCTCCAGCCGCCGCCCCAGTCCTGGACGGCCGCCGGACCGGCGTTGGTCTCCGGCGCCGCCGCCGAAGCCCCGGAGTTCATGGTGGCCATGAGGCCGACAGAGGCGATGCCGACCATGGCCAGCCTCGTGATCTTGTTCAATTGTTCCCCCAGCAAAAATGGTCGATCTTTGGTCATCCGCGATCTTAGGGGAGGCAGAGACGGATTGCCCACGGATTTCGATCAGGTGTGCCCTACGCCGCCGAGGCCTCGCTCGTCACCCTGATCTGCCCAAGAAGTCCCTCGTACACCCTCCGGTCGAACTTCCCGGCAACCGGTGCCGTCACCGTCGCCGCCGCGAGGGCCGTCGCCCGGGCGAGGCGGGTCGGCCACGGGAGGTGTTCGACCAGGCCCGACAGCAGGCCCGCGACCACCGAGTCGCCCGCGCCTGTCGGGTTGCCTCGCACAGAGGTCGGTGGGGTGGCTCGCCAGCGGCCCTCTCGGGTGGCGGCGAGGAGGCCCTCGGGGCCCAGGGACGCGACCACCGCGCCCGCGCCCCGGCGGCGGGCGTCCAGGGTGGCCCGCAGCGGCTCGTGGGAGCCGGTCAGTTCCGCCAGTTCGTCGGCGTTCGGCTTGATGATGTCCGGGCGGGCCGCGACGCCCCGGCGCAGGGCTTCGCCGCTCGTGTCCAGGAGGACCGGGACTCCGGCGGCTCGGGCGGTACGGACCAGACCGGCGTACGCCCCGACCGGCACGCCCGGTGGGAGGCTGCCGCACAGGGCCACTGCCGAGGCGGACGGGAGCAGGTACTCGTAGGCCTCCTGGAAGGCCGACCATTCGGTGGGTGTGACCATCGGGCCCGGTTCGTTGAGCTGCGTCGTGTCGCCGGTCTGCTCGTCGACCACGGAGATCGTGCGGCGGGTCGCGCCCGAGACCGGGACCAGCGCGTCCACCACGCCCGGCACCGCCGCGAGCCGCTGCTGCACGACCCGTCCCGTCGTACCGCCCGTGAGACCGGTCACCGTCACCTCGTGCCCGAGGGCCGCCAGGACCCGGGCCACGTTGACGCCCTTGCCGCCGGGGCGTTCCGTCACCTCGGAGACGCGGTGGGAGGCGTGCGGTCTGAGGGACCGTACGCGGTAGGTGATGTCGAGAGCGGTGTTCACCGTGACCGTGAGGATCACCTGGGCCGATCTCCCCCGAAAATGCGCTTGCTGCCGTGAACGTTCCGGAGCTCGATCATGCCAAAGAGACGGCGGTCGGCCCAGTCATGGAGTCGGCCACCGTCTCTCGACTGCGGGACGGATCAGTGCAGTTGGGGACCGACCACCCATTCGCCCCCGCGCATCACGCCCTTGAGGTCGTAGTCCGCGTCCAGGAGCACCAGGTCCGCGTCCTTGCCGGGCTCCAGGGAGCCGATCCGGTCGTCCATGCCGAGGAGGCGGGCCGGGGTGGCGGAGAGTGCCGTCACCGCGTCCTCGACGGACAGCCCGTCGACGGTGACCGCCCGCTTGAAGGCGCGGTCCAGGGTGAGGGTCGAGCCGGCGATCGTGCCGTCCGCCACCAGGCGGGCCACGCCGTCGGCGACCTCCACCTCCAGCGGGCCGAGCCAGTACCGGCCGTCGCCGAAACCGGCCGCATCCATCGCGTCCGTGATGAACGCCACCCGGTCCGCGCCCGCGCGGTGGAACGCCAGCCGGAGGGCGGCGGGGTGCAGATGCGTGCCGTCGTTGATCAGCTCGACCGTGATCCGGTCGTCCTCCAGGAGGGCGGCGATCGGGCCGGGGGAGCGGTGGCCGAGCGGCGGCATCGCGTTGAAGAGGTGGGTGGCGACCGTCGCGCCCGCGTCGATCGCCTCGACCGTCTGCTCGTACGTCGCGTCCGTGTGGCCGATGGCCGCGATCACGCCGTGTTCGGCCAGCAGGCGTACGGAGTCGATGCCGCCCGGCAGCTCGGTGGCCAGCGTGACCATCTTCGCCCTGCCCCGGGCCGCGTCGATCAGCTTGCGGACCTCCGCCGGGTCCGGGTCGCGCAGCAGCTCCTCGGAGTGCGCGCCCTTGCGGCACGGGGAGATGAACGGTCCCTCGAAGTGGATGCCGGCGATCTCGCCCTGCTCGGCCAGCTCGCTCAGCAGGCCCGCCCGCTGGGCGAGGAAGTCCATGTCGCCGGTGACGGCCGAGGCGACCAGGGTGGTCGTGCCGTGCAGGCGGTGGGTGTGGATGCCCTTGAGGATGTCCTCGACCGACCCGGAGGTGAAGGAGGCTCCGCCGCCGCCGTGGTTGTGGATGTCGACGAAGCCGGGGATGAGGTAGTGGCCCGTTACGTCGATGACCTGGGCGTTTTCGGGGGCTGTGGGGCTGATGCGGGTGTCGTCGATGGTCAGCCGGCCGTTTTCGACGGCACCGGTGGGGAGGACCACGGTCGCGCCGGTGAGGATGGTGGGCCGTCCGGCCGTTGCGGGATGCGGGTGCGTCGTGGCTGGTCGCGCAGTTCCCCGCGCCCCTGGGGCATCGGTCATCAGGGCGTTACCTCCATACGGTCGGTCGATGCCAGAAGATCCCAGGCCAGCAGGCCCGCTCCCAGACAACCGGCACCGTCCCCCAGTGCTGCGGGGACGATCAACGGCTGCTTTTGGAAGGTGACACGGTTGCGGATCGCTTCCCGCAGGGGTGTGAACAGGGTCTCCCCTGCCTCCGCCAGCCCGCCGCCGATGATCAGAGTGCGGGGGTCCAGCAAGGTCAGAGCCGTGA
Organism: Streptomyces azureus; assembly: GCF_001270025.1. Lineage (NCBI taxonomy): Bacteria > Bacillati > Actinomycetota > Actinomycetes > Kitasatosporales > Streptomycetaceae > Streptomyces > Streptomyces azureus. The sequence goes on from NZ_DF968253.1 coordinate 8,574, forward strand.
CCAGGCCGTCGGCCAGGGCATCCACGGCCTCCTGCCAGACCGCCCGGGCTCCGGGGTCACCGGAGTCCACCGCCTTCGCGCAGTCCGCCGCGTCCGCGTCCGGGTCGCCGGAGGCCGTCGCCCAGGCCTCGCTCACGGCCGCTGCCGATGCGAAGCGCTCCAGGCAGCCGCGCTGCCCGCAGGGGCACTCGGACCCGCCGGGGCGTACGACGATGTGGCCGATCTCGCCCGCGAAGCCGTGCGCGCCCGCCTCGACCCGGCCGTCGACACCGATGGCGCCCGCGATGCCGGTGCCCAGCGCCACGAACAGGAAGCGGTCGGCGCCCCGGCCCGCGCCGACCCGGCCCTCGGCGAGGCCGCCGGTGCGCACGTCGTGGCCGAGGGCGACCGGGACGCCCAGCCGCTCCGCCAGCAGATCGCGCAGGGGGACGTCGCGCCAGCCGAGGTTCGCGGCGTAGACGGCGATGCCCCGCGCCTCGTCGACGATGCCGGGCACGGCCACGCCGGCGGCGGCCGCGGGCGTGCCGAAGTGCTCGGCGCCGTACGCGCGCAGCTCGGCGGCGAAGTCGAGGATGCCCGCGACCACGGCGTCCGGTCCGTGCTCGCGTCCGGTGGGCCGGCGGGCCCGGTGCAGCAGCTCGCCCTCCGGTCCGGCCAGGGCGGCCTTCATTCCGGTGCCGCCCACGTCGAGGGCGATGACATGTCTCACGGGAACAGTGTGACCCGGGGACCCGCAAGAGGTCTAGTCCACTCGCGTGGTGTAGACCTTGTTCCGATTATCGAAAGCTTTCGTTGGCGGTCACGCCAGGGTTGGGGAAGAACAGCGGTGCAGCGGCGGCGGATGGCAGGAACGATCGCGGTGGTGTCCGCACTGGGCATGACGGCGGTCCTCGGCGGCTGTGGCGTGACGGGCGGCTCCGCCGACGTGACCCTGAAGCTGGTCGCCGCCGACTACGGCGACAGTGCGGCCAACAGCTCCAAGAAGTACTGGGACAAGCTCGTCGAGGAGTACGAGGCCGACCACCCCGGTGTGAAGATCGACGTCAGCGTCTACTCCTGGAACGACGTCGACCGCAAGGTCAGGGAGATGGTCGCCGCCGGTGACCCGCCGGACATGGCGCAGATCGGCGCGTACGCCGACTACGCGGCGCAGAACCAGCTCTACAAGGCCGACGACCTGCTCTCCATACCCGTGCAGGCCGACTTCGTCGGGCAGCTGGCCTCCGCGGGACAGGTCAAGGGCGTGCAGTACGGCATGCCGTTCGCCTCCTCCACGCGCGTGCTCTTCTACAACAAGACCCTCTTCGCCAAGGCCGGCATCACCCCGCCCGAGACCTGGGACGACCTGGCCGACGACGCCCAGGCGCTCAAGGACGAGGGCGTGAAGTACCCCTACGCCCTGCCCCTCGGCCCGGAGGAGGCCCAGGCCGAGACCATGCAGTGGATGCTCAGCGGCGGGGGCGGTTACACCGACACCGTCGACAGCTACGGCATCGACTCCCCGCAGAACATCGACACCTTCACCTGGCTGAAGAACGAACTGGTCGCCAAGGACCTGACCGGGCCGGTCGCGCCCGGCGAGCTGAACCGGGCCGCCGCGTTCTCCGCCTTCGCCAAGGGCGAGGTCGGCATGCTCAACGGCCACCCCTCCCTGATGAAGATCGCCGCAAAGCGCGGCGTCGAGTACGGCATGGTGCCGACGCCGGGCAAGGAGGGGACGAGCAAGTCCACGCTCGGTGTCGCCGACTGGATGACGGCCTTCCGGAAGAACGGCCACCGCGACCAGGTCGGCGACTTCCTCGACTTCGTCTACAGCGAGAAGAACGTGCTGGCCTTCTCCCGCGAGTACGACCTGCTGCCGGTCACCAGCTCGGCGTCCCGGACCATGGCCGCCTCCGGCCGGGACCGGCACCTCAAGCCGTTCCTGGAGGAACTGGTGTCCTCCGAGCTCTACCCGGTCGGCAAGACCTCCTGGGCCGAGGTCAGCGCCCAGGTCAAGAAGCAGATCGGCAAGGCCGTCGCCCCCTCCGGCAGTCCCTCGGGCGTCCTGGGCCACCTCCAGGCGGTGGCGACCCGGGCGGAGAGCGCGGAGTAGTCCCGCTGTCGGTGGCGGGCGTTACGGTGCCTGGCATGGACGAGGACACGGGTGATGAGCGGCTCGGGCGCAGGGAGCGGGACATCCTCACGCTCGAACGCCGCGGTTTTTCCGGGCCCGGTGCGAAGGAACGCGCCATACGGGAGGAGCTGGGCCTCGCCCCCGTGCGCTACTACCAGCTCCTCAACGCCCTGCTGGACGATCCCCGGGCCCTGTCCCACGACCCGGTGACGGTGAACCGGCTGCGGCGGATACGGGAGAAGCGCCGGGCGGAGCGTTAGGACCTCAGCCGAGCCGGTCCGCCAGTGCGCTCAGCAGGCGTACGACGCCCTCCGGGCCGTCCACCACCACGTCCGCCCGCTCCCTCAGCTCGGTCACCTCGTCGCTGCCGCTGCACACCAGCAGGCCAGGGGTGCCGTCCGAGCGGAGCTTGTCGACGGCCGCGTAGGCGGGCAGGTCGCCCAGGTCGTCGCCGGCGAAGAGGACGGACCCGGCGCCGATCTCCCGGGCGAAACCGGTGAGGGCGGCGCCCTTGTCGATGCCGGGCGGGCGGAGTTCGAGGACCAGGCGGCCGGGCTCCACGATCAGGCCGTGGCGGCCGGCCAGTCCGGCGAGCGGTTCGCGCAGGGAGTCCAGCGCGGCCTGCGGGTCGGCGGCCCGGCGGGTGTGCACGGCCACCGACCGGCCCTTGTCCTCGATCCGGGTCCCCTGCGACGCGCCGAACCGTTCGAGGAGCTCGGGCAGCTCGGTGCGGACCGCGGCGACGCCGGGATACGGCTCGGGGGCGCTGATCTCGCCGGTGCGGGCGTCCCAGCGCTCGGCGCCGTAGTGGCCGAGGACCACGAGGTGCTCCAGGCCGGGGACGTCCGCGAAGCCGCCGTTGCGCACCGCGACCTCGGCCGGCCGCCCGGTGATCACCGCCACGGCGGCCACCTCCGGCGCGAGCGCGGCCAGCGCGGGGACGGCTTCCGGGTGGGCCCGGGCCCGCTCGGGGTCGGCCACGATCGGCGCGAGCGTCCCGTCGAAGTCGAGGCCGATCAGGGCCTTGCCCGGGTGGGCCAGGAGAGCGTCCAGACCTTCCTGTCCGGCTTTCGTGGTGGGCGCAGGCAGCGGAGAGCCAGTGGGACCGGTCATCGGCGATCAGCCCCTCAAGGCGTCGAGCTGGTCCAGGAACCACTGCGTCGGCGGCAGCGCGGTCGCCGCCGCTGCCAGCCGCTTGCTGCGCTCGGCGCGTTCCTCCGGGCGCATCGAGAGCGCCTCGTGCAGGGCCGCCGCCGTCCCCGTCACGTCGTACGGGTTCACCACGATCGCGTCCTCGCCCAGTTCCTCGAACGCCCCGGCCTCCCGCGACAGCACCAGCGCGCAGCCCGCGTCGGAGACGACCGGGACCTCCTTGGCGACGAGGTTCATGCCGTCCCGGATGGGGTTGACGAGCGCCACGTCGGCCAGCCGGTACGCGGCCAGGGAGCGGGCGAAGTCGTCCTTGAGGTTGAGTACGACCGGGGTCCACCCCGGCGTCCCGTACTCGGCGTTGATCTCCTCCGAGAGCCGCCGCACCTCGGCCGTGTAGTCCCGGTAGACCGCGAGGTCCTGCCGCGAGGGGTACGCGAAGGCCACGTGCACCACGCGCTCGCGCCACTCGGCGTGGGTCTCGAGGAGCCGGCGGTAGGCCAGCAGGCCGCGCACGATGTTCTTCGACAGCTCCGTGCGGTCGACCCGGACGATGGTGCGGCGGCCCTCGCCGATCTCCTCCCGGAGCGCGGCCATCCGCTCCTCGACGTCCGCCTCGTGCGAACGCTTCCGCAGGAAGTCCGCGTCGGCCCCCAGCCCGTGCACGCCGAGCCGCGTGCCCCCGAGCCCGCCGGCGAACCGCTCGGCGCACGCGGTGAACGCGTCCGCCCAGCGCTGCGTGAGGAAGCCCAGCCGGTCCGCGCCCAGCATGCCTCGCAGCACCTGCCCGGCCACGTCGTCCGGCAGCATGTGGAAGTACTCGGGCGGCGCCCACGGCGTGTGCGAGAAGTGACCGATCCTCAGGTCCGGCCGCAGCTCGCGGAGCATGCCCGGCACCAGCGTCAGGTGGTAGTCCTGCACCACCACCGCCGCGCCCTGCGCCGCCTCCTCGGCCAGCGCCTCGGCGAACGCCCGGTTGTACGTCTCGTACGACGTCCACTGGCGCCGGAACTCCGCGTCGAAGACCGGCTCCAGCGGCGTCTGGTAGAGCATGTGGTGCACGAACCACAGCACCGAGTTCGCGATGCCGTTGTACGCGTCCGCGTGCACGTCGGCCGGGATGTCCAGCATCCGCACGCCGTCCTCGCCGACGCCCCGCCGGACCGCCTCCCGGTCGCCGTCCGACAGCGCCGAGCACACCCACAGCGCGTCCGCGTCCGAGCCGATCGCGGACAGCCCCGAGACCAGCCCGCCGCCGCCCCGCTTGGCGTCCAGCGAACCGTCCTCGCCCACCGTGTAAGAGACCGGGCCACGGTTGGAGGCCACCAGCACCTGTGCAGCACCGTACGTTGAAGCCATACGCCTCAACCTAGCCCGGCCCGGAAACGCTCAAACGTACGGACCTGACCCACCCGGCCGAAAACGGCCCCGGTCACGCCGCCTTCCGCGCCTGGTACTCGGCGGTCTCCGCCATCGGCGGACGCTCCTCGGTGTCCACGGAGTAGGTGCGCGGCTCGAAGCCGTCCCCGCCCCGCTCGAACTGCGTCAGGGACGGCCGGATCAGATGCCCGCGGGCCAGCCGCAGCTGCGCCGTGCGGTAGATCGCGGCGGCCATCCGGCCCAGCGCCTGCCCGTCCTGGTGCCGGTGCTTGCGCACGCCGATGTCCACCTGGGCGAGGGCGTCCAGGCCCACCAGGTGCAGCGCGTCGACCAGCATGCCCAGCTCGACGCCGTACCCGACGGGGAACGGCAGCTGCTCCAGCAGCGAGCGGCGGGCCGCGTACTCGCCGCCGAGCGGCTGCACGAAGCCGGCCAGCTGCGGCCAGTGCATGTTGAGCAGCGGGCGGGCCATCAGCTCCGTGACCCGGCCGCCCTGCCCGGCCGCGCCGCCGAGCGGACGGTCGTACATGCCCTTGACCAGGTCGATGTCCGGGTCGGTGAGCAGCGGGCCCACGATCCCGGAGACGAAGTCGGACGAGAAGTCCCTCAGGTCCGCGTCGATGAAGCAGACGATGTCCCCGCTGGTGACGAGGAGGGATCGCCACAGCACCTCGCCCTTGCCGGGCACGGCGGGGACGCGCGGGAGGATCTCGTCGCGGTGCACCACCGTCGCGCCCGCGGCGGCGGCCACCTCCGACGTGCGGTCGGTCGACCCCGAGTCGACGACGACGAGCTCGTCGACGAGCGGCACCTGCCGCATCAGGTCGTGGCGGATGACGGCGGCGATGTCGCCGACCGTCTCCTCCTCGTTCAGCGCGGGCAGCACGACACTGACCGTCCGGCCCGTGCGCTGCTTGGCGGCAAGGATCTGGTGGAGCGGGCGATCGGTCGCGGACCAGGAACGGGTGCTCAGCCAGCGCTCGACTTCTTCCAGCACCGTGGCGGCTCCTCTGCGTACTCTCGGCGGGACGGACTGTGAGCCATCTCGCGGTTCGGACGACTCTCTCAACTGTCCTGGTCGTCGGTTACAGTCTTGAACAACGCGGATGACCATCACATGTCCGGGGTCAGCCGTTGTTTACAACCGAATACAGCTCATCCAGAGGGGCAGAGGGATACGGCCCGATGAAGCCCCGGCAACCCTCCAGCCGATACTCGTAGGTCACTGTCGACCGCTCCGCGAGGTCCCGGCTCGGGAAGGTGCCAAATCCGTCTCACGGCGAGATGCGTCGTGAGGAAGATGAGGAGAAAGGGCCTCGCCTCACATGGCTGTGCAGACTGTTGCAAGCACCACTGACTCCACCGTAGACCTCGGCCCCGCCGCCGCCCTGAGCTGCCGCGAGTGCGGTCACCGCGTATCCCTCGGCCCGGTCTTCGCGTGCGAGGAGTGTTTCGGCCCGCTGGAGATCGCCTACGACTTCTCGGCCTACGACACCGAGGAGCTCCGCAAGCGGATCGAGGCGGGACCCGCGAACATCTGGCGCTACGCCCCCCTGCTGCCGGTACCGGCCGACGTGGCGGACAAGCCCAACATCAACCCGGGCTGGACCAAGCTCGTCAAGGCCGACAACCTCGCGCGTGAGCTGGGCGTCGAGGCGGGCAAGCTCTTCGTCAAGGACGACTCCGGCAACCCGACGCACTCCTTCAAGGACCGTGTCGTCGCCCAGGCCCTGGAGGCCGCCCGCGCCTTCGGCTTCACCACACTGTCCTGCTCCTCCACCGGCAACCTCGCCGGCGCCGTGGGTGCCGCGGCGGCCCGCGCCGGCTTCCGCTCCTGCGTGTTCATCCCGCACGACCTGGAGCAGGGCAAGGTCGTCATGGCCGCGGTCTACGGCGGCGAGCTCGTCGGCATCCAGGGCAACTACGACGACGTGAACCGCTTCTGCTCCGAGCTGATCGGCGACCCGGCGGGCGAGGGCTGGGGCTTCGTCAACGTCAACCTGCGGCCGTACTACGCCGAGGGCTCCAAGACCCTCGCGTACGAGATCTGCGAGCAGCTCGGCTGGCAGCTGCCGGACCAGATCGTCGTGCCGATCGCCTCCGGCTCGCAGCTCACGAAGATCGACAAGGGCCTTCAGGAGCTGATCAAACTCGGGCTGGTCGAGGACAAGCCGTACAAGATCTTCGGTGCCCAGGCCGAGGGCTGCTCGCCGGTGTCGACGGCGTACAAGGCCGGGCACGACGTCGTCCGCCCGCAGAAGCCGGACACGATCGCCAAGTCGCTGGCGATCGGCAACCCGGCGGACGGGCCCTACGTGCTCGACATCGCGCGCCGTACGGGCGGCGCGGTGGAGGACGTGAACGACGAGCAGGTCGTCGACGCGATCAAGATCCTCGCCCGGACCGAGGGCATCTTCGCGGAGACCGCCGGTGGTGTGACCGTGGGCGTGGCGAAGAAGCTGGTCGAGAACGGGGTGCTCGACCCGTCGAAGACCACCGTCGTCCTGAACACCGGGGACGGCCTCAAGACCCTCGACGCGGTGGCCGGTACCGGCCTCACCGCCACCATCCGCCCGAACCTGGACTCCTTCCGAGAGGCTGGCCTCGCATGAGCGTGACCGTTCGCATCCCCACCATCCTGCGTACCTACACCGGCGGCCAGGCCGAGGTCGCCGCCGAGGGCGCGACCCTCGGCGAGGTCATCGCCGATCTGGAGAAGAACCACACCGGGATCGCCGCCCGGGTGCTGGACGACCAGGGCAAGCTGCGCCGTTTCGTCAACGTGTACGTCAACGACGACGACGTGCGGTTCGAGCAGGGTCTGGAGACGGCGACGCCGGACGGTGCCGGGGTGTCGATCATCCCCGCCGTCGCCGGTGGCTGAACCGGTCGACCGGCTTGTTATTACCTTCGGTAACCGCGGTTACTGAGAGCTCATCGAATTGCCCCCTCCGTGAGAGAAGCGGAGGGGGCAATTCTGTGTGATTGAGCGCGGTACAGTTGGGGAACGCAGCGCCGATCTCCTGATCGGGAGCCCTTGATTCCTGCCGCGCGCCCGACAAGATGTAGCCAAAGTGTGTGCGTCTTTCGCGGCTTTTGTTCCTTTTGTGTGGCCCGACTTGCCCTGAAGTCGGGCGAATTCTCCCCACATTCCGGATCCTGCGCGTCCAGAATTCTCGTCCGATTGACCTGTTGCAGACGGCAGTTGGACAGATACATTCAGCCGCGGTCGACGCGTTCCGGCGCACGCCCCCAACCGTGGGGGGTGAGGTCTGACCCGGGTCCGCGAAGTGTGGATCTGTGCAAGGGCCAGTAATAGGGGAGTTAGGCATGGCTCAGGGCACCGTCAAGTGGTTCAACGCGGAGAAGGGGTACGGCTTCATCGCGGTCGACGGTGGTGCGGATGTTTTCGTCCACTACAGCGCGATTCAGATGGACGGCTACCGCACCCTGGAAGAGGGCCAGCGGGTCGAGTTCGAGATCTCGCAGGGCCAGAAGGGACCGCAGGCCGACATGGTTCGCGTCTCTGCCTGAACGCGCACCACGACCAAGCGCAAGCGACCGGTCTTCTCTGAAGGGTCCGCACCCCCCGGGGTGCGGACCCTTCGGCCTGCTCGGGGGCCGGCGGCCGGGGCGGCGGGCACACCGGGCGACCGCTCGTCGAGGCCCGCCGCGCCCGAAGGTGCCTCGGACTCCGCCCTGGTGTACGGACGCGAGTTCGCGCCCCGGACCCGCCCGCGTCGGCGTCACCGCCGCGGGCCGTGTGTCCAGGCCTTTCCCGGCTCTCCCGATCCGCCGTGGCGCTGCCCGCGCCTGTCGGCCAAGCCGGATGCGGCCCGTTCGCCGGGGGCTGAGTGTGCCCCGCATCCCGAGAGCCGCTTGCACTCGCAGGGGTCGAGTGCTAATCATTGCGTTAGCACTCTGAAGGTGAGAGTGACAACGTTAGGACCGGGTCGGTGAGGCCCGCAGGCCAGGTGGGAAGGAACCACGGGGTCAGCGAGCCGTCCGTCGCGGGCGCGGGCGCGGTCCGAAGTAATCACCCCCAGTCCTGGAGGGACCACTTCACATGGCCAAGATCATCGCGTTCGACGAGGAGGCGCGGCGCGGCCTCGAGCGCGGCATGAACCAGCTCGCGGACGCCGTCAAGGTGACGCTCGGCCCCAAGGGCCGCAACGTCGTCCTCGAGAAGAAGTGGGGCGCGCCCACGATCACCAACGACGGTGTCTCCATCGCCAAGGAGATCGAGCTCGAGGACCCGTACGAGAAGATCGGCGCCGAGCTGGTCAAGGAAGTCGCCAAGAAGACGGACGACGTCGCCGGTGACGGTACGACCACCGCGACCGTTCTCGCCCAGGCCCTGGTCAAGGAAGGCCTGCGCAACGTAGCCGCCGGTGCCAACCCGATGGCCCTCAAGCGCGGTATCGAGAAGGCCGTCGAGGCCGTCTCCGCCGCCCTGCTGGAGCAGGCGAAGGACGTCGAGACCAAGGAGCAGATCGCCTCCACGGCCTCCATCTCCGCCGCCGACACCCAGATCGGCGAGCTCATCGCCGAGGCCATGGACAAGGTCGGCAAGGAAGGCGTCATCACCGTCGAGGAGTCCCAGACCTTCGGTCTGGAGCTGGAGCTCACCGAGGGTATGCGCTTCGACAAGGGCTACATCTCGGCGTACTTCGCGACCGACATGGAGCGTATGGAGGCCGTCCTCGACGACCCCTACATCCTGATCGCGAACTCCAAGATCTCCAACGTCAAGGACCTGCTCCCGCTCCTGGAGAAGGTCATGCAGTCGGGCAAGCCGCTGCTGATCATCGCCGAGGACGTCGAGGGCGAGGCCCTGTCGACCCTGGTCGTCAACAAGATCCGCGGCACCTTCAAGTCCGTCGCCGTCAAGGCCCCGGGCTTCGGTGACCGTCGCAAGGCGATGCTCCAGGACATCGGCATCCTCACCGGCGGCGAGGTGATCTCCGAGGAGGTCGGCCTCAAGCTGGAGAACGCCACGATCGACCTCCTGGGCAAGGCCCGCAAGGTCGTCATCACCAAGGACGAGACCACCATCGTCGACGGTGCCGGCTCCGCCGAGCAGGTCCAGGGCCGGGTCAACCAGATCCGCGCCGAGATCGAGAACAGCGACTCGGACTACGACCGCGAGAAGCTCCAGGAGCGCCTGGCGAAGCTGGCCGGCGGCGTGGCCGTCATCAAGGCCGGTGCCGCCACCGAGGTGGAGCTCAAGGAGCGCAAGCACCGCATCGAGGACGCCGTGCGCAACGCCAAGGCGGCCGTCGAGGAGGGCATCGTCGCCGGTGGTGGCGTGGCCCTGCTCCAGGCCTCCCAGGTCTTCGAGAAGCTGGAGCTCGAGGGTGACGAGGCGACCGGCGCCAACGCCGTGAAGCTCGCCCTGGAGGCCCCGCTGAAGCAGATCGCCGTCAACGGTGGTCTCGAGGGCGGCGTCGTCGTGGAGAAGGTCCGCAACCTCCAGGTCGGCCACGGCCTGAACGCCGCGACCGGTGAGTACGTCGACATGATCGCCGAGGGCATCATCGACCCGGCGAAGGTGACCCGTTCCGCTCTGCAGAACGCCGCCTCCATCGCCGCGCTGTTCCTCACCACCGAGGCCGTCATCGCCGACAAGCCGGAGAAGTCCGCCGCGCCCGCCGGCGGCGGCATGCCGGGCGGTGACATGGACTTCTGATCGACCCGGTCGATCAACGTCCTTGCCGAGGGCGGCACTTCCTGTTCCGACAGGGGGTGCCGCCCTCGGGCGTGTCCGGCATCACAGTGCGGGCGGGATGGCCTGGGCGGGACCGGACGGTTGAAGCGTACGTCCTATGCGTATGCACATACTGTCCGGTATCCGAAGAGGAGTCCCCACGTGACCGTCGCCGCCTCCGCCGCCTCCCGTGCCGCCGAGATCCTGTCCAGGCCCGTATCGCTGGGCGGCCTGACCGTCCCGAACCGGATCGCGATGGCGCCGATGACCCGCATGTTCTCCCCGGGTGGTGTCCCCGGTGACGACGTCGTCTCGTACTACTCCCGCCGCGCCGCCGCCGGCGTCGGCCTGATCGTCACCGAGGGCACCTACGTCGGTCACGAGTCGGCCGGGCAGAGCGACCGCGTGCCGCGGTTCCACGGCGAGGAGCAGCTCGCGGGCTGGGCGAAGGTCGCCGAGGCGGTGCACGCCGCGGGCGGCACGATCGTGCCGCAGCTGTGGCACATCGGCATGGTCCGCAACCAGGGCGAGCCGCCGGTCGCGGACGCCCCGGCCGTCGGCCCCTCCGGCCTGCGCATCGGCGCCACCGAGCCCACAGGCAAGGCCATGACCCAGGCCGACATCGACGCCGTCATCGGCGCGTTCGCCGAGGCCGCGGCCGCCGCCGAGCGCATCGGCTTCGACGGCGTGGAGATCCACGGCGCCCACGGCTACCTGCTCGACCAGTTCCTCTGGGAGGCCACCAACCGCCGCACCGACGCCTACGGCGGTGACCCGGTCGCCCGCACCAGGTTCTCGGCGGAGATCGTCGCGGCCGTCCGCGAGACCGTCTCCGCGGACTTCCCCGTCATCTTCCGCTACTCGCAGTGGAAGCAGGACGCCTACGACGCCCGCCTCGCCGAGACGCCCGAAGAGCTGGAGGCCATCCTGACCCCGCTCGCCGCGGCCGGTGCCGACGCCTTCCACGCCTCCACCCGCCGCTACTGGGTCCCCGAGTTCGACGACTCCGACCTCAACCTGGCCGGCTGGACCAAGAAGCTCACCGGCAAGCCCGCCATCACCGTCGGCTCGGTCGGCCTGAACGGTGACTTCCTCAAGGTATTCCAGGGCGAGGGCGCCGAGATCGGCGACCTCGACAACCTCCTGGACCGCTTCGAGCGCGACGAGTTCGACCTGGTCGCCGTCGGCCGCGCCCTGCTCCAGGACCCGCTGTGGGCGCAGAAGGTGCTGTCCGGCCGCTTCGACGAGCTGGCGCCGTACGAGGCGGCGGCGCTGAAGACGCTCAGCTGACCCCGCAGGGTCCGCACACGAGGTGTCCTGGATTCGCTTGCGTCAGTCAAGGACACTGGTCGAGCGCTTGTTCACCGGTACCTCGTGAGGAGACCGCAGAGATGACGACGACCGAGTCCCACCCCCCGACCGGTGCCTCAGCCGGGCAGCCCGCACCGGTGGTGCGCACCACCGCCGGTGCGGTACGCGGCCGCAGGGAGGAGGGTCTCGCCGTCTTCCGCGGCATCCCCTTCGCCGCGCCTCCCGTGGGCGAGGCCCGGTTCATGGCACCGCGCCCCGTCCACGCCTGGGACGGCATACGGGACGCGTACGCCTTCGGCCCGCCGCCCCCGCAGGACCTCGGCAACCTCGGCGGGCCGGGCCTGCTCGACGTACCCGAGGGCGACGAGTGGCTCACGGTCAACGTCTGGACCCCCGAACCGGACCCGGGCGCCCGCCGCCCGGTGATGGTGTGGATCTACGGCGGCGCCTACAAGCTCGGCCACTCCGGCCAGCCCGGCTACGACGCCCGGCGCATCGCGGCCGACGGCGACCTCGTGGTCGTGTCCCTCAACTACCGCGTCGGCATGGAGGGCTTCGCCCACATCGAGGGGGCGCCCGCCAATCGCGGCCTGCTCGACCAGGTGGCCGCGCTGGAGTGGGTACGGGACAACATCGAGGCGTTCGGCGGCGACCCCGGCCAGGTCACCGTCTTCGGGGAGTCCGCGGGCGCGGGATCGGCCGCCTCGCTGCTCGTCATGCCGAGGGCGGCGGGCCTGTTCCGGCGGGTGATCGCGCAGAGCGTGCCAGGGACGTTCTTCTCGGACGCCCTGGCCCGTGACATCGGTGCCGCTCTCGCCGCCGAGGTGGGGCTGCGTCCCACGGTCGCCGACCTGGCGACCATCGCCCCCCGCGAACTGACCTCGGCGGGTGAGTCGTTGAGCGGCAAGATGCCCCAGTACATCGACCGCTGGGGCCAGGCTGCGCCGACGGTCACGCCCTTCTCGCCGGTCGTCGACGGCGAGGTCCTGCCGGTCACGCCCTGGCAGGCGCTGGCGGCCGGCGCGGCGAAGGACGTCGACCTGCTCGTCGGCCACAACCGCGACGCGTACCGCTTCTTCGTCGCCATGGCGGGTCAACTGGGCCAGATCTCCGAGGAGAGGGCGACAGCGGCCCTCAGCCTCTTCGCCCCCGGCCCCGACGGTGAACAGGCCTACCGCACGGCCTTCCCCGACGCCTCCCCCGACGAGCTCTACGAACGCGTCCAGACGGACTGGCTGTTCAGCATGCCCTCCCTGCACCTGGCCGAGGCGCAGCGCGCGGGCGGCGGCCGCGCACACGTCTACGAACTGACCTGGCCGGCCCCGGGCAACGGCGGCGCGCTGGGCGCCTGCCACGGCCTGGACATCCCCCTGCTCTTCGGCACGTACGGGGCGGACCTGGGGTTCTTGCTGTTCGCGGGCACGGAGCCGTCCGCCGAGGCCGAGGCGCTGTCGTCCCGTTTCCGGAAGTCCTGGACGGCGTTCGCGAGGACGGGGGACCCGGGCTGGCCGGCGTACGACGACGAGCGGCGGCTCGTGCAGGTGCTGGACGCGGAGCCGGTGGTGAGGGCGTACCCGGAGGAGGCCTCGCGGCGCATGTGGGAGGGCTACGACTTCCAGGCCCTGCCCGTGCTGTGAGCTAAAGGTTGCCCATCGGCTCGATGTCGACCCTGACCGGCGTACCCCACACGCGCAGGACCTCGTAGTCGGTGAACTCGTGCACGAGCCGGTACGCCATGGCCGCCCGGGGAGCCTTGCGCTGGGCGGCGATGTACAGCTCTGCCTCGCGGCGGTCCCGGCGCGGAGTGCCGCACAGCTGCCACGTCTGGCCGGTCCACAGCTCCGGCAGCCAGCGCTGCTGGGGCTGGGGGCGGTCACCGCTCACGCCGTAGCGGGACTGGACCGGCTCGGTGGGCCGGTGATGCGGGGCGGGGCCGTTGAACTCCGCGCGACGGGCGGCCCGGCGCCGGGTTTCGCACAGCAGGCACAGGTCGGGGGCGGCCTCGTCGACCGGGCCGGTGGGGTGCTCGGGGCAGCGCGTGCTGGGCGCGGCCGTGGTGACGCTGTCCTCCAGCAGGTCCAGGGCGCGCTTCAGGTCGGCCTTGACCTCGTGCAGTTTGCCGTCCGGGGTGTCGGAGGTGAGGGCCTCCCCGTGCTCACCGAGGAGACGGAGGGCACGGCCTAGGGCGGTGAGCTGGGCGTGGTTCATAGGTCCATTGTCGTCAGTCGGCGTAGTCCTTGAGTTTCTCGGTGTCCAGGGTGATGTTCACGGGGGCGGGGAGCTCGACGGTGGCGCCCCAGGGGTGTCGGGAGATCTGCTGGTAGCGGCCGTCTTTCGGTTCGCTGTGGACGGTGAGTGTGTTGTTGTCGCGGTCGATGAGGAGGTATACGGGGATGTCGGCCGCTGCGTAGCCGACGGGCTTGTCGACGCGGTCGCGTTGGTCGGTATCGCGGTCGTGGGAAGTGATCTCTACGGCCATCAGGGCACCGTCGGGGTCGGACCACTCTCGGTCGCCCTTGAAGTGATCCACTGGTGCCAGGAACCCATCCGTGCGTGCCCGGCCCTTGCGGTAAGCCTCTGCCTTGACGCCCCGCTCCGGTGCGAGATCCAAGTCGGGTCGATGCTGCATGCACTGGCGCGACAGCCACAGGAAGATCGACGTGTGGTTGCCGTCCGGCATGGCTTTGACCTCTACCTTTCCATTGATGTACTCAAGCCGCACTGCCTCGGGCGCCGCTGCGGCAAGCTCCTCGAACTCGTCTACGTCGAGCGGGCCGTGCCGGATGCACAGTCGCCCGCCCAGGAACTCCAGCCTGTTCCGGATCTCCCTCGGAGCCCTGCTCACGAGTTCGTCGAAGTCCTCGACATCCATCTGCGGGCGGTCGGTCGTGTCTCGGGTCATGGCTTCGCCTCCTTCCCTCCATCGTGCCCCGGGCTGGTGGCGCCGGACCGTAGGAGCCGTCATGTGTGTGCCCTCTCTTGTCGTCGTCGGGACATCGCAGCGCGGATCTGGGCTGCGTGGTCGTGAACCGTGGGGGCGGACAGGGGTGCGGGCGGTTGCGCGGGGGCGCGTTCGCCCCGGCATGCGCTGCAACGGCCCCCTGGCAGGGACTCCGGACGCCCCGGGGCACCGCAGTTCGCGCACTCCAGTACCCGCAGGGGCGGTCGCGAGGCGGGTGGGGGCGGGAGCTTGCTGGTCAGGCGCTTGCGGGCCAGGGCGGCGGGGTGGTGGACGGGAGTCGGCAGGCCGGCCGTGAGTGCACGCAGTACGTCCTCCTCCGAGGCGCCCCGCTCGAACCACTCCGTCACCAGCGGGGCGAGCGTCGCGCAGTCTGCCTGGGAGAGGGACAGGACGGGTGCCGTGCGGCCGAGGGCGGCCAGGAGGATGTGGGCGCGGGAGCGGGTCGGACGCCGCTGCTGCGGTACGTCGCCGCGCGTGAAGGCCGCCCACCAGTCATCGTCCCGGGCGGTGCGGGAGAACCACGATCGGGTGATCCAGCGGGAGCTGCCGTCGTCCGCCGTCACGCACTCCCGGCCCCGGCGCAGGTGGCCCGCCTGCTGGATGCGGTTGAGGGCGGTGCCGAGGGCGCACTGTCCGTACGGCAGGTGCTTGGCCAGCGTCTTCACGGAGATGTCTGCGCCGTCGGGGAGCCGGTCGAGGTAGGCGGCGATGGCTGCTTCGCGGGGCGGGAGGTGTGCGAAGTCGTGATTGGTGCGGGTGAGTTGGTCAGGGGCGGAGCGCTTGCCGTAGCCCGGGGTCGCCATTGGGTGCGCGGACGGGGAGGCAGCACTAAGCTGGGCGTCAGCCATGGGATCGAACTGTTCCTTCGATCTCGTTGGTCAGGCCCCCGCAGGTGTTGGTAGCACCTGGCGGGGGCTGTTGCGTATGCAGGAACCGTAGAGGTCCGTCACCATGCGTGGCAAGCCGAACGCGTCAAGTCAACACGCTGGGTGGGAGGGCGGGTTGAGGCCCTCTACCCGTTCCTTGAAAAGAGGGCTCGAAGCCCGGATCCCGAAGCTCAGGCGGTGCCGTCCTTGAGGTTCGCGAGGAACGCCGCCCACGCCGTGGTCCGGAACACGAGCTTCGGGCCTTCGGGGTTCTTGGAGTCGCGGACGGGAGCGACGGTGGGGAAGTCGTGCGTGATTTCCAGGCAGTTGTCGCCGCTCCCGCCGCTGTAGCTGGACTTGTGCCAGGTAGCCGCGCGCAGGTCGGAGTCAGGGATGTTCCTCATGCGCGTAATCCTGGGCCATTGCTTCGAGCAGGGCTAGGGACTTCTCCGGCGAGAGTGCGGATGCTGCGAGGAACTCGTAGTAGAACCGGTACTCCGCGACGGTGGCGGGGTCGTCATCCAGCCGCCCGGTGCCAACGCCTTCCAGGTATACCAACGGAGGCGCGTCGTCGAAGTCCATCAGTCTGACGCACCCCTGCATGGCCGGGTGCGCCCCCGCATCGAACGGCAGCACCTGCACGATGGCCCGGCTGCGGCGGGCCAGGTCGGTGATGTGTTGCAGGGCTTCTGCCATGACCTCCGCCCCACCTGTCACCCGATGCAACGCTGACTCATCAATCACCGCCCACAACAACGGCTTTGTTGGATCGTCGAGGATGTGTGTTCGCTCCATGCGAGCGGCCACCCTCTTCTCGATCTCCTCACTTGGTGCCGTCGGCTGATATGCGCGGCACACCGCCCGGGCGTAGGCGGGGGTCTGGAGCAGGCCGGGGATCAGCATCGACGTGTACTCCCTGATGGCCGTAGCCCGGGTTTCCGCTTCCGCCGCCTCCGCAAAGTGCTCCGGATACTTCGACTTCGCCGCAGCCCCGCAGTTCCGCTGGAAGAAATCCCCCGTCCCCAGCACCTCGTCCAGCAACCGCGCGTACTCCCGCTGCATCCTGCGCGTACCCGCCTCCAGCTGCCCGATGAACGACCCGCTCACGAACAGCCGTTGACCAAGTTCCTCCTGGCTGAGGCCGGCCTTCTCGCGGGCGTGGCGGAGTTCGGCGCCCAGGAGGGCCCGAGGGGAGGAGGACGGGTCGAGGTCCCTGGATCCGGGCATGGGCAACTCCCTGTCGTACACATCGGGTTGTTGGGCCGCCGTATATCGCCAGGTTAGAGGCGCATCGGCCACGCTGTGTGGTGAATCACAAACTCAGCGTGGAGGTAGGGAAAGGTGCGTTCGACCGAAGAGATCGTGGAGTCGCTGCGGGACGCGCTCGCGGGAGTGGGTGTCGTGCTGCCGTCGCTGGGCGTCGACCCGGTGACCGGTGCGAGCGAGGAGCCGTTCGCCCTGGTCGATCTGGGGCGGTGCAACGTACGGACGGCCGAGCATCTGGCGGACGTACTGCGCTCGCTGCCTGTGGGGGAGACGCTGCGGGCGCGGGTGAGGCAGGTCAACCGGGAGCCGAAGTCACGGTGAAAGGTGCCGGGTTCCGGTGAACCGGGGAGTCGCGCCCGTTGTATATCGTGGCGGGCGCGAATGAACGTGCCATTGACAGGAGTTCGGGGGACATGAGCGCGTCCGGGACGGCTGTGGAGGCCGGCGGCACCAGCGGGACGGACAGGTCACGGCCGGCTCTGTCCGGCGTGCGCAAGGCCGTCAGTTCCGCGCTGTGGGCCGTGCTGGTGCCCGCCCTGCTGCTGCTCGGGTCCGCGGTCGGACAGTGGGTGACCTGGCTCGGGGCCGTCGTCGCCATGGCGACGATCGCGGTCGCCGCCAGTGTCATCGGCGGTTTCTGGCACCGGGCCGGGGCGGCGACGCTCGTCTCCTTCGGCGGGTTCGCACTGATGCTGTTCGCCGGGCCCGCCGTGTACGAGGCGTACATGAAGACCGTGGGAGAGCCCGTCGACGCCGTGGTGACCCAGGTGGTCGACCGGGACCAGCGGCGCGGGCCGGACATGTTCTGCACGGTCCGGGAGCTCGGCGGGGACCGGAGGACGTACGAGGTCTCCCAGCAGGAGAACTGCTTCGGCCAGGCAGAGCCCGGCGACCGCGTCGAGATCCGCGAGGACCCGCTCGGGCTGCTCGATCCCAGGCTGCCCGACAGCCCCGATCAGCGGAACACCACGGAGATCACCCTCGCCGTCACCGCCGGACTGTCCCTGCTCCTCGCGGGCGGCACCTTCTACGGCGGTCAGCGCCGCCGGGGCCGGTGACTCAGCCGGCCGCCACCAAGGCCGCCCGCAGGTGCCCGTCGGACTCCTCCAGCAGCCGCGCCGCCGTCGGGCCGTCCACGTCGGCCAGGATGATCAGGATCGCGTTCTTCACCTCGCCGTCGGTGGCGGCCAGGGCCCGCTCGATCTCCTCGTCACCGGCGCCGGTGGCCAGGGCGACGATGCGGTGGGAGCGGGCGCGCAGTTTGTCGTTGGAGGCGCGGACGTCGACCATCAGGTTTCCGTAGGTCTTGCCCAGGCGGATCATCGTGATCGTCGACAGCATGTTGAGCACGAGCTTCTGTGCCGTGCCGGCCTTCAGCCGGGTGGAGCCGGTGAGCAGTTCGGGGCCCACGACGATCTCGATGCCGTGCTCGGCGGCGGCCGCGAGCGGGCTGCCGGGGTTGCAGGCCAGACCGATGGTGAGGCAGCCGCGGGCGCGGGCGTACTCGACGGCGCCGATGGCGTACGGGGTGCGGCCGGAGGCCGAGATGCCGACCACCGTGTCGTCCGGGGTCAGGCCGAGGGGCTCCAGGTCGGCACGGGCCAGTTCCCGGGAGTCCTCCGCGCCCTCGACCGAGGTGACCACGGCCTGCGGGCCGCCCGCGATCAGCCCGACGACCCGGGAGGGGTCGGTGTTGAAGGTGGGCGGGCACTCGGAGGCGTCCAGGACGCCCAGCCGGCCCGCCGTGCCCGCTCCCGCGTAGACCAGGCGGCCGCCCCGGGCCATCCGCTCGGCCAGGGCGTCGATCGCGGCGGCGATCTGCGGCAGCCGGGCCGCGACCGCCCCGGCCACGGTGGCGTCCTCGCCGTTCATGAGCCGGGCGATGTCGAGGGTGGGCAGCCGGTCGATGCCGGCGAGGTCCGGCCGGAACGCCTCGGTGGTCAGGGACTCCAACTCGGCTCTGAGCTCACGGGGGTCGGAGGCGGAGGTCATGGGACGGCTCTTTCCGTGTCTTTCCGGTGCTGGCCGGGGCTGGCTCAGGAACGATGCCGGTGGGCCAGCGCCTCGTACGACGCCGAGAGCGCCGGCGCCGCCGTCTCGTACGTCCGCTGCGCCACCCCCACGAACAGGCAGTCCACCACAAGAAGCTGACCGGTCCGGGACGACATCGCCGCGGGACGCAGCTCGCTCTCCCGGGCCGTGGACGTGGTGAGGACGTGGTCGGCGTACTGCGCGACCGGGCCGTCCGGGCGGCCGGTGATCGCCACCGTCGTCGCCCCTCGCTCGAAGGCGACCCGCAGCGGCTCGATGACGTCCCCCGTCGACCCGGAGTGCGTGATGGCGATCGCGACGTCGCCCGCGCGCAGTTGCACGGCGTTGGTGACGGCCAGGTGCGGGTCGCTGTGCGCGTGCGCCACCAGCCCTATGCGCAGGAGCTTCTGCGTGAGGTCCTGGGCGACCAGCCCGGACGCCCCGACCCCGTACACGTCCGTGCGGCGGGCGGTGGTCAGCGCGGTGACGGCCGCGCCCAGCTGGACGGTGTCGAGGCCGGCGGCGGTGTCGGCGAGGGTCTGCTGCTCGTCGTAGGCGAGCTTGGCGACCACGTCGGCGATCGGGTCGTCGACCGCGATGTCCGTGGTGATGGCGGGGGCGCGGCCGGACTGCTGCTGGGCGGCGAGACCGGCGAGGGCCAGGCGCAGGTCCCGGTAACCCGGATAGCCCAGCAGCCGGGCGGTGCGTACGACGGTGGCCTCGCTGGTGCCGGTGAGTTCGGCGAGGCCGGTGACCGTGAGGGCCGCGCAGCCGGCCGGGTCGCCCGCGACGGCCTCGGCGACGCGCTGCATGGAACGCGTCATCGACGGGCCCAGCGTGCGGACCTTGGCCGCGAGGGCGGCAGGAGCCGGCGGGGTGCCGAGCGTGCCGGCTACGCCGCCTGTGCCACTCGTGCCACCCGTGCCACCCGTACCGCTCGCGCCGTCGCGCTCGTCGGCGAAACTTTCCTTCACTCTTCGGGTCACCTCTGAAAGATATTTTCGGCTCGGCGCTGGGGTCAAGAGTGCGCACAATGGGGGCATGGACCCCATCGACCCCCTGGAGCAGGCGCTGCACGCCGCGCGCGCCCTCGTGCTGGCCGACCTCGTCGCGGGACGTGTCGCCGAGGCGGACGTCGTCTCCCTGGTCGAGGAGTCCGTCACGCAGCGGCGGTGGTGGGTCGAGCAGTGGCCGGAGGGCGCGCAGTACGTCGCCGGTCTGGTCGCGCAGGACGTGCAGGACGCCCTGCTGGAGCGCTACGGCCGCTGGCCGCTGTGCCCGGTGTGCGGCACCGGAGACCCGCACGCGCTGCAGGTGGAGCCGGAGTTGGGGGCCGACCCGCACTGGGTGTGCGGCGAGGCGGGTGTGAAGGTCGCGGCGCTGGGATCACTGGGCGAGGCTCTCGGCGGAGCGGCGCCCTCGTGACCGTCTACATCGACCCGCCGACCTGGCCCGGCCACGGCCGCATGTGGTCCCACCTGGTCAGCGACGTCTCGTTCGAGGAGCTGCACACCTTCGCCGAACGCCTCGGCGTGCCCCGGCGCGCCTTCGAACGCGACCACTACGACATCCCCGCCGAGCGGTATGCGGACGTCGTGGCCGCCGGGGCCGTGGAGGTCAGCAGCCGCGAGGTGGTGCGGCTGCTGCACGGGGCGGGGCTGCGGCGGCCGAAGGGGCGGACTCAGTCGCCGGGTTCGCGCAGTTCGTAGGTGACCTGCTCGGCGTCCTGCGCGACGGCCTTGAATCCGGCGCGGGCGAGGACGTTGTGCGAGGGCGTGTTGTCCCGCTCGACGTTCGCGACGACGGTCCGTACCTCGTCCCGGGACAGCGCCCACGCCGACAGCGCGCGCAGCGCCTCGGTGGCGTAACCGTGGCCACGGGCCGCTTCGACCAGGTCGTAGCCGACCTCCACGCGCCCCGACTCGTCCGGGACGCCGTGGAAGCCCATGGCGCCGAGCGCACGGCCGTCCTGGCGCCGGACCAGGACGTACATGCCCCACTCCGGCCGGTGGACGCCGTCCTCGTACTGCTTGAACACCAGCCCGGCGCCCACCCGGGTGCCGTCGGCCGGGTCGCCGTCGAGCCACTCGAAGCCGCCGTCGCCGACCGTGCCCAGATCGGCGGCCGCCGCCGGGGTGACGCCCTGAAGGGTGAGCCGGTCGGTCGGCAGCGCCGGGTTGTTGGACCAGCGCCACTCGGTCACCGGCTCGCGGCCGGGCAGGTCACTCCGGCCGGTGGCCCACAGCAAGGTCCGCCAGGGGGTGGGGCCGGGCTGGACGTGCGGGAAGATCCGGGTGAGGACGAAGTCGCACAGCTCGGGATCCGGTTCGTACGACACGCCCAGCCCCTCGGCCATGTCGTGGGTGTGCAGCAGCACCTCGGCCGTGCCCATCGCGGCGAACCCCTCACGGTTCGCGCTGCGGAAGGGATACGGATGGAAGGCCCGCACCTCGCGCGGCGTCGTACGGATCGCGGCGGCGAACAGGGCGCCCATCGTGCGGATCACCCGCAGCGCACCCGCGTTGTCCGTCCCCTCCTCCAGCGAGATCTCGAACGGCGTGTATCCCTCGGGCTCGCGCCCCGCCAGCTGCCCCGCGTACCCGATGAGGTCCCCGGCGATGTGCACCGCCGTCTCCCGGCAGTTCCACTCCAGCCGCCCGGCGCGCACCGCCTCCCAGTCCCGGTCGGTGACCGCCCCCAGCAGGCCCACGCACTCGGCGACGGCCTGTTCCACCTGTTCCGCACCCGTTGTCCACATGCGGGGCAGGCTACGAGGGCTGGTCGGGCGGAAGCGACAGCATTTCCAGCTCGGCGGTGAGGTTGTAGCGGGCCGTCGCCTCCCACTCCGACGCTCCGTAGGGCGTCCTGAACAGCCTCGGCAGGTCGAGGAGTTGGCGCAGGATCGCCGCGCGGCCCGTGCGGAAGGCGTCGTTCGGGACGAAGCGGTACTCCTCGCGGACGGCTGCGGTGTAGGCGGCGTACGCCGACGGGGGCGAGGCGAGGATCGCCAGGTCGGCGTCGCACAGCACCTGCCCGTCGGGATCGTCGTCGGCGGGGTCGTGGCCGACGGTGAGGCGGACGAGGCGGGCCACCTCGGCGGTCCGGGGGGCGGGCACGCCGGCCTCGGGGAGGGCGCGTTCGGCGAGGCGGGCGGACCGTTCCTCGTTCTCGGAGCGGTCGGGGAGGTAGACGGCGTCGTGGAACCAGGCGGCCAGCCGGACCACGTCCGGGTCGTGCGCGTACTTCTCCAGCGCGTCGATGTGGTCCAGGACCGCGGTGAGGTGCCCGACCGTGTGGTAGCGGCGCTGGGGCTCCTGCCAGCGGCCGAGCAGGTCGTCGGCGTACGGGACCGGGTCCGGGCCGCCGGCCGGACCCCGGGCCGCTTCCAGGGTGCGGACGAAGCGGGCGCGGAGGGCGTCGAGATCGGCCATGGGGGCATTCTCCCGCTGAACGGGGCGCGACACCTAGCGTGGGTCCTATGACGACTCCTGCTGATGTGCACGAGGTACGGGACCCCGAGCAGCCCGGACGGCTGCTGTTGATCGAGCGTGACGCGCTGATCCCGCTGTTGCGGGGCAAGGCCGAGGAGGACTTCGCGCTGCCCGTGAGGGCGTGTCCGGGCTGGTCGGTGCGGTCGGTGCTGGCGCACTGTTCGGCCGCGCTCATGCGGGTGGTGGAGAACCGGTTCGAGGAGGGCGTGTTCTCGCCCGAGTCGAACGACCGGGACATCGCCGAGCGGGACGGTTGGAGCAACGCGCGCGTGGTCGACGAGCTGGAGCGCGGGATGACCGAGGCCGGACCGCTGATCGCCGGGGCGGGCGGGAAGCTGGACGGTCTCGCGCTGGGGGAGTGGGTGCACGCCGGAGACGCGCGCGAGGCCTTCGGCGAGCCCGGGGCGTACGGCGGGGCCGGGCTGCCGGACGCGCTGTCGCTGCTCGCCCGGATCACCCGCGAGCGGGGGCACGTGCCGCTGCACGCCGACCTCGACGACTTGGACGAACCGCTGCGGCTGGGGGAGAGCGGCGGGGAGCGGCCCCCGGGGCGCTTCATCGGGGACGGGCCGACGCTGGTGCGGTTGTACACGGGGCGGCCGGTGGACGGGGCGCCCGCGTTCGAGCTGGCCGGGGTGGAGGCGAAGGAGCTGAACATCTTCGGGTGAGCCGTGTCCTCGGGGCTTGGGAGTCGGTGGGAACGGGCAGCGTAGTCTGGATTGGACTAGACCTGTCGCGGAAACGCCGACACCATGCCGACGAAGGGGCCCCATGAGCAAGCGTGCAGTCCTGGAGGTGATCGCCCTCGGCGTCGAGGACGCGGTCGCCGCCCAGGCCGGAGGCGCGGACCGCCTCGAGCTGGTCACCGACATGGCGGCCGACGGGCTCACCCCGTCGGCCGCCACCGTCGCCGGGATCCGCCGGGCCGTCGACATCTCGCTGCGGGTGATGCTGCGGCTCGCCGACGGCTTCGCGGCCGGGGACGTCGACCGGCTGGTCGGCGTGGCCGCCGGGCTGCGGGAGGCCGGGGCCGAGGAGTTCGTTCTGGGGTTCCTCGACGCGGGGGGCGGGGTGGATCTGGCGGCTGTGGAGCGGGTCGTCGGGGTGCTGGACGGCTGCCCCTGGAC